>NZ_QETL01000061.1:0-23625 GCF_003105135.1 Stenotrophomonas sp. SPM
GAGGCCAGGGCCAGCAACGGTTCCGGCACCTGGCCGGGGGCGGTGGGCAGGTGGTGGGCCGGCGGGCTGGCCAGTTCGATGGTCGGCGCGTCGGCCGGGCCACTTACCCGCACCGGCAGCAGGCCGGCGGCGCACTGCTGGACCAAGGCGCCGCCCTCACCCGGCGTGGCCAGGCCGCAGGTGACCGCTGCCCAGGCCGCGCCGACGCTTGGGTGGCCGGCGAACGGCAGCTCGCTGCCCGGGGTGAAGATGCGGATGTGGTAGTCGGCACCGGCGACGCTGGGCTGCAGGAAGAACACCGTCTCGGACAGGTTCAGCCACGCGGCCAGCGCCTGCATGCGCCCGGCGGACAGCCCGCCAGCGCCCAGCACCACGCCCAGCGGGTTGCCGCTGCCGGGCTGGTGGGCGAAGACATCAAGCTGCAGGTAGCGGAAGGCGGCCATCGGCGGGTCCATTGGGCTTAGAATCGAAGGTTCCGTCCCCTCGGGCGGCTCCCCCACATTACACATAGCCTATCCATGTCAGTTTCCCCCCTTGTCGATCGTTGGATCGTACTGAAGTTCGGCGGCACCTCGGTGTCGCGTCGCCACCGCTGGGACACGATCGGGAAGCTGGCGAAAAAACGCGCGGAAGAGACCGGCTCTCGCGTGCTGGTGGTGGTCTCGGCGCTGTCCGGGGTCACCAACGAACTGACCGCGATCGCCGATGGCGCGCCGGACAGCCGCGACCGCGTGGCCGCCCTGGTCGAACGCCATGAGGGCTTCCTGGTCGAGCTCGGCCTGGGCCGCGAGGTGCTGGGCGAACGCCTGGCCGCCCTGCAGGGCCTGCTGGATGACCCGCGCGCAACCACCCGCCCGCTGGAATGGCAGGCCGAAGTGCTGGGCCAGGGCGAACTGCTGTCCTCGACCCTGGGCGCGGCCTACCTGCACGCCTCGGGCCTGGACATGGGCTGGATGGATGCCCGCCAGTGGCTGGACGCGATGCCGCCGCAGCCGAACCAGAGCGAGTGGTCGCAGCGCCTGTCGGTGAACTGCCAGTGGCGCGCCGACGCGGACTGGATGCAGCGCTTCCGCGCGCAGCCGACCCGCCTGCTGATCACCCAGGGCTTCATTTCCCGCCACGCCGACGGCGGCACCGCCATCCTCGGCCGCGGTGGCTCGGACACCTCGGCGGCGTACTTCGGTGCGCTGCTCGGCGCCAGCCGCGTGGAAATCTGGACCGACGTGCCGGGCATGTTCAGTGCAAATCCGCGCGATGTGCCGGACGCGCGCCTGCTGACCCGCCTGGACTATTACGAAGCGCAGGAAATCGCGACCACCGGTGCCAAGGTGCTGCACCCGCGCTCGATCAAGCCGTGCCGCGACGCGGGCGTGCCGATGGCCATCCTCGATACCGAGCGCCCGGAACTGCCGGGCACCAGCATCGACGGCAGTGCTGCACCGGTACCGGGCGTGAAGGCGATCAGCCGCCGCAACGGCATCGTGCTGGTGTCGATGGAAGGCATCGGCATGTGGCAGCAGGTCGGCTTCCTGGCCGATGTGTTCGGCCTGTTCAAGAAGCACGGCCTGTCGGTGGACCTGATCGGTTCGGCCGAAACCAATGTCACCGTGTCGCTGGATCCGTCCGAGAACCTGGTCAACACCGATGTGCTGGCCGCGCTGTCGGCTGACCTGTCGCAGATCTGCAAGGTGAAGGTGATCGTGCCGTGCGCGGCCATCACCCTGGTCGGCCGCGGCATGCGTTCGCTGCTGCACAAGCTGTCGGACGTGTGGGCCACCTTCGGCCGCGAGCGCGTGCACATGATCTCGCAGTCGTCCAACGACCTGAACCTGACCTTCGTCATCGACGAGGCCGATGCCGATGGCCTGCTGCCGATCCTGCATGCCGAGCTGATCGACAGCGGCGCGATGCCGGTGGAAGAGACCGAAGTGTTCGGGCCGCGCTGGCGCGAGATCGCCGGCACCGTGCGCCCGCGGGGCACGCCGTGGTGGCGTGGCCAGCGTGCGCACCTGCTGCAGCTGGCCGACGCCGGTACGCCGCGCTACGTCTACCACCTGCCGACCGTGCGTGCCCGCGCCCGTGCGCTGGCCGCGATCAAGCCCATCGACCAGCGCTACTACGCGATCAAGGCCAACAGCCACCCGGCCATCCTGCAGCTGCTGGAAGCCGAAGGCTTCGGCCTGGAATGCGTGTCGCACGGCGAGCTGAAGCACGTGTTCCAGCACCTGCCGGAACTGTCGCCCAAGCGCGTGCTGTTCACCCCCAGCTTCTGCCCGCGCGAAGAGTACGAAGCCGGCTTCGCGCTCGGCGTCACCGTCACCGTGGACAACCTGGAAGCGCTGCAGCGCTGGCCGGACCTGTTCCGTAACCGCGAAATCTGGCTGCGCGTCGACCTCGGCCGTGGCGAAGGCCACCACGCCAAGGTCCGCACCGGCGGCAAGGATTCCAAGTTCGGCCTGCCGATGGCGCGCGTTGACGAGTTCGTGCGCACCGCCACCGATCTGGGCACCCGCGTGGTCGGCCTGCACGCGCACCTGGGCAGCGGCGTGGAAACCGCGCAGCACTGGCGCCTGATGTGCGATGAGCTGGCCGGTTTCGCCCGCCGCATCGGCAGCGTGCAGACCATCGACATCGGTGGTGGCCTGCCGATTCCGTACAGCGAGGAAGACGAGCCGTTCGACCTGGACGCCTGGGCCGAGGGCCTGGCCGAGGTCAAGGCGCTGCACCCGGCGTTCCGCCTGGCGATCGAACCGGGCCGCTACCTGGTGGCCGAATCGGGCGTGCTGCTGACCCATGCCACCCAGGTGGTGGAAAAGGACGGCGTGCGCCGCGTCGGCCTGGATGCCGGCATGAACACGCTGATGCGCCCGGCCCTGTACGACGCCTGGCACGACATCGAGAACCTCAGCCGCCAGGGCGGTTATGCCGAAGCGGCGTTCGATGTGGTGGGCCCGATCTGCGAGTCCAGCGATGTATTCGGCAAGCGCCGCAAGCTGCCGGTGTCGACCGCGCCGGAGGACGTGATGCTGATCGCCGATGCCGGTGCCTACGGCTACGTGATGTCCAACACCTACAACCAGCGGGCGATGCCGCGCGAAGACGTGATCGAGTGATCGCCGCCCTTCGCGCCCTGCACCCGCCCACCGACACGTCCTGCGCCTTCGCGCGGGGCGTGCCTGACCGCGCTTGAACTGGATCCACCATGACTGCTTTCGATAAACACCAGGTTTCCCGCTTCCGTTTCGTCCGCTGCGAATTCGCCGCGGATACCGGCGTGGCCAAGCTGGTCTACGCCTTCGACGACGGCCCGGAGATGGTGGAAACCATCACCGTGCCCGGCGCCCCGTTCGTGCTGGACGAGGCACGTGCGGCCGCGGTGCAGCGTGCGCTGCAGCTGCTGCACCTGATCGCCGGTGTCAGCTACTACAAGGCGGGCGTGCCGGAGACGGTCAGCATCGACAGCTATGCCATCGATGCCGAGACCGCGGCGCTGGTGGAAACGGTCTTCCTCAACGGCCTGGGTGAATTCGCCTACCGCAACGGCCTGAACCTGCGCGGGCGTTTCCGCCTGCCGGTGCAGGGCGACGCGGTGCAGGCGCCGGTGCTGGGCCTGCAGCCGCATGCGTTGGTGGCCATCGGCGGCGGCAAGGATTCGCTGGTCAGCATCGAAGCGCTGCGCCGTGCCGGCGTGGACGAGACGGTGACCTGGATCGGCGGTTCGCAGCTGATCCGCGCCTGTGCCGAGCGCACCGGCCTGCCGACCCTGAACCTGGGCCGCGCGCTGGCGCCGGAGCTGTTCGAGCTGAACCGCCAGGGCGCGTGGAACGGGCATATCCCGGTCACTGCGGTGAACTCGGCGATCATGGTGCTGGCCGCGCTGCTGCAGGGCGTGGACCAAGTGGTGTTCTCCAACGAGCGTTCGGCCAGCTACGGCAGCCAGATTCCGGGCACCGGCGAAGTGAACCACCAGTGGTCCAAGGGCTGGGCGTTCGAGCAGGCCTTCGGCAACCACGTGCAGAAGCAGGTGGCCGCCGATCTGCAGTACTACTCGCTGCTGCGCCCGATGTCCGAGCTGGCGGTGGCCCGCCAGTTCGCCAAGAGCGATTTCTACGACGCGCATTTCTCCAGCTGCAACCGCAACTTCCACATCCTCGGCGAGCGCCCGGTGAACCGCTGGTGCGGCGTCTGCCCCAAGTGCCACTTCGTGTTCCTGGCGCTGGCCCCGTTCATGCCCAAGACCCGCCTGGTGCGCATCTTCGGTCGCAACCTGCTGGACGACGCCGGCCAGGCCGGTGGCTTCGACGCGCTGCTGGAGTTCCAGGACCACAAGCCGTTTGAATGCGTGGGCGAAGGCCGCGAATCGCGCGCGGCGATGGCGACCCTGGCGCAGCGCCCGGAATGGAAGGAAGACGTGCTGGTGAAGCGCTTCTGCAACGAGATCCAGCCGCAGCTGGATGCCGCTGAACTGGAACTGGCACCGCTGCTGCAGCTGCAGGGCGAGCACCGCATTCCGGCCGCGCTGTGGGAACGTGTGCGTGAAGATTTCACAGCTTGAACGAAAGCGGGTTGCGCTGTGGGGCTGGGGGCGTGAGGGCCGCGCGGCGTTTGCCGTGCTGCGCGCGCGCCTGCCTGCGCTGGCCCTGAGCCTGTTCTGCCCGGCCGCCGAGGCCGAGGCGGCGCGTGCGGAAACGCAGGGTCAGCTGGACGTGCGTGGCGAGCCCTCTGCCGAGGCGCTGGCCGCGTTCGACGTGGTGATCAAGTCGCCCGGCATCAGCCCCTACCAGCCGATCGCGCTGGCGGCGGCAGGGCAGGGCACGGCCTTCATCGGTGGCACCGCGCTGTGGTTTGCCGAACACGCGGCTGAAGATGGCATCGTGCACGACACCGTGTGCGTGACCGGCACCAAGGGCAAGAGCACCACCACCGCGCTGGTTGCGCACCTGCTGCGCGCGGCCGGCCACCGCACCGGACTGGTCGGCAACATCGGCCTGCCGTTGCTGGAAGTGCTGGACCCGCAGCCCGCGCCCGCGTACTGGGCGGTGGAGCTGTCCAGCTACCAGACCGGCGAAGTGGCACGCAGTGGCGCCCGCCCGCAGGTGGCGGTGGTGCTGAACCTGTTCCCGGAACACCTGGACTGGCACGGCAGCGAGCAGCGCTATATCGAGGACAAGCTGCGGCTGGTGACCGAGGCTGCGCCGCGCATCGCCGTGCTCAACGCCGCCGATCCGCACCTGGCCGCGCTCTCGTTGCCCGACAGCGACGTGGTCTGGTTCAACCAGCCGCAGGGCTGGCATATGCGCGGCGACATCGTGCACCGTGGCGAACAGCCCGTGTTCGATACCCGCAACACACCGCTGCCGGGCCGCCACAACCGCGGCAACCTGTGCGCGGTGCTGGCCGCGCTGGAAGCACTGGGCCTGGATGCCGTGGCGCTGGCACCGGCGGTGCAGGATTTCCGCCCGCTGCCCAACCGCCTGCAGCGCATCGGCGCGGCCGATGGCCTGACCTACGTCAACGATTCGATCAGCACCACGCCGCACGCCAGCCTGGCCGCGCTGGAATGTTTCGCCGGCCAGCGCATCGCGCTGCTGGTGGGCGGGCACGACCGTGGCCTGGACTGGACCGATTTCATGCAGCACATGGCGCACGACGTGCCGCCGGTGGAGATCGTGACCATGGGCAGCAACGGCCCGCGCATCCACGCGATGCTGCAGCCGCTGGCCGATGCCGGCCGCTTCGGCCTGCACGCGGCCGGCGACCTGCCTGAAGCGATGGCGCTGGCACGCGCGGCGCTCGGTGCGCAGGGCGGGGTGGTGCTGCTGTCGCCGGGCGCGCCGAGTTTCGGTGCCTACCGCGATTACGTGGCCCGCGGCCGCCATTTTGCCGAGCTGGCCGGGTTCGAGCCGGACAGCATCAGCGCGATTCCGGGCCTGGGCATCGCATGATCTACCCGCCCGGGGTCGGATCCCTTTCCGCAGGAAAGGGCCCTGACCCCGGCGCGTTGCAGGGGCGCGTTACGATGCGCACATTCCCGGACGGATTCGAGAAGCCCGATGTGCACCTTCATCACCCTGTTCCTGCCCACCTCGTTTGCGCACGTTGACGCCGCCGCGATCATGGAGCGTAGTGGCCGTTGCCTGTTCGCGCAGGATTCGCCCAGCCTGCAGGCCGCGGTCGGGCCCGGCTGGCAGCCGTGGCTGAGCGCCGCGCACTGCGATTGCGGCACGGCGCTGGCGTCGGCGCAGGCCGAGCCGGAATGGAAGGGCGATGCCGACCGCTGGCGAAAGAAGGGCTGGAGCGAAGCGAAGATCGCCCGCGCGCTGGCCGAGCAGTTGGCGCGACATGCGCAGGATCAACAGCTGCGTCGCGATAAAGCCCTGGGCGATGCCGGGCAGTGGTTGCAGCGCATCGATGCCCTGCTGCAGCCCGGGGCCGCGCGCATTGGCCTGCTGGTACGCGACTACGACGGCGCGGTGGGCGCCCGGCAGCCGGCGCCGCCGGAACGCCATTGGTCGCGGGGCCAGTTGGCCGCAGCGGATCTGCTGGCGCTCGCGCCGGGCACGTTGCATTGGATCGAGCGCGGGTGAGACCGTTATCCACGCATGGCGTGGATCTACTATTCAATCGACGTCCTGATCGATGAACGCGTAATCGCCCTCCATCAGCTGCTGCAGGTACGCATCGAAGCTGGGCGCGATGACCGCATAACTGTCCGGATCATGCAGGTAGCGAACCACCTGGCCGACGGTGCCGCCCGGTGCCGGGTCGAAATCCAGGTAGAGCATCGAGGTGCCGCCGTTGTTCATGCAGTGCGAGAAGCACAGGCGGCGGTCCATCGGCAGATCGGCGTCGATGCCGTCGCCGAGGATCTCCGGCTCGTCGTCCAGCCATTCCTCGTAGATGGACCGGATGCTGTCGTCCCACTGCTGCTGGTCTTCGAAGATCTGCGCGACCGAGCGCAGGTAGTAGGGATAGCCGCCGTCCTCGACGTCCGAACCCAGCATGTAGACCACGACCTTGCCGCCGGGATACTCGCGGAAGTGCGTGCCATCCACCCGCGACAGCAACGCCAGCAGGCTCTCGGGCACCAGCGGCCACTGCGCGCGCAGGCCCTGCAGATCCTCGGCACTGGCGCCCTGGACGTGCGCCCATTGCGCTGCGTCCTCGGCCGGCAGGCGTGGGACAAGGCCAGACAGAAAGCGATCAACAAGGTTCATGCAATAAAGGGGGACGGAGGGGACCAGGTCGTATCCAACCACACCTGCGTCACGTCGCCAATGCAGAATGCGACCCGGGAGGGCGTTCTGCGACTTGATTCCCTCCGTCCCCTTTTCATTGGAGCAGGCGCATGAACCGATGGCGTTGTGGTGTGGCGATGGTGCTGGGGCTGGCGGCGATGCCGGCCTGGGCGGCGATGAAGACCCAGCCGGTGGAATGGAAGCACGAGGGCACGACGTTCAGTGGCGTGCTGGTCTATGACGACGGCGACAACGACAAGCGCCCGGGCCTGGTGATGGTGCCCAACTGGAAGGGCGTGAATGAGTCGGCCATCGAGAAGGCCAAGCAGCTGGCCGGCGATGACTACGTAGTGCTGGTGGCCGACGTGTACGGCAAGGGCGTGCGGCCGAAGACCGATGCCGAGGCCGGCCCGGTGGCGACCAAGCTGCGCAACGACCGGCCGCTGCTGCGTGCGCGTGCGCTGGAAGCGGTGAACGTGCTCAAGGCCCAGGCCGGCAAGGCGCCGCTGGATGCCAGCCGGATCGGTGCGGTGGGATTCTGCTTCGGCGGCACCACGGTGCTGGAACTGGCCCGCGCCGGTGCGCCGCTGGCGGGTGTGGTCAGCCTGCACGGTGGGCTGGGTTCGCCGCTGCCTGCACAGGCCGGTGGCAGCCATCCGTCGGTGCTGGTGCTCAACGGCGCCGACGACAAGAGCGTGACCGCCGAGGACATTGGCAGCTTCCAGAAGGAAATGGACGCGGCCAAGGTCGATTGGGAATTCACCAATTACAGCGGCGCGGTGCACTGCTTCGCCGAGCGCGATGCCAACAGCCCGCCGGGCTGCCAGTACAACGAACGGGCGGCCAAGCGCGCGTGGAAGGCGCTGGATGAGTTCTTCGAGGAGCGGTTCCGGTAATCAAAGGCGTGCCGACCAACGGTCGGCACCTACCACCGCTTTGGGTGGGTGCCGACCGTTGGTCGGCACTACCGGTCAATGCGAGCGCTGCACCGCGTAACGGGCCAGGCCGCGCAGGGCTGCAACGGCATCGTTGTCGCCCAGGCCGTCGAGCGCGCGTTCGGCGGCGTCGGCGTATTCCTCGGCACGGCGGCGGCTGTAATCCAGGCCACCGGTGGCGCGGATGGCCGCCAGCACTTCCGGCATGGCCGAGGCGTCGCCGTCCTGCACGATGCTGCGCAGGCGCTCGCGGGTCGCGTCGTCCGAATGGGCCATGGCGTGGATCAGCGGCAGGGTCGCCTTGCCTTCGGCCAGGTCGTCGCCCAGGTTCTTGCCCAGTTCCTCGGCGTTGGCCGAGTAATCCAGCACGTCATCGGCAATCTGGAAGGCGTAGCCCAGGTTCATGCCGTAGTCGTACAGGGCCTGCTGGGTGGCTTCGTCCACGCCGCTGGCCAGCGCGCCCAGGCGGGTGCCGGCAGCGAACAGCACGGCGGTCTTGCGCTCGATCACGCGCAGGTAGGCCGCTTCGTCGGTGTCCGGGTTGTGCACGTGCAGCAGCTGCAGCACTTCGCCTTCGGCGATGCGGTTGGTGGTGTCAGCCAGGATCCGCATGACCGGCATGCGGTCCAGTTCCACCATCAGCTGGAAGCTGCGCGAATACAGGAAGTCACCCACCAGCACGCTCGGCGCGTTGCCCCACAGGGCATTGGCGGTGCTGCGGCCGCGTCGCAGGCTGGATTCGTCCACCACGTCGTCGTGCAGCAGGGTCGAGGTGTGGATGAACTCGATGATCGCCGCCAGCTGGTGGTGCTCCGGTCCGGCCTGGCCGACCGCGTGGCCGGCCAGCATCACCAGCATCGGGCGCAGGCGCTTGCCGCCGGCGGAAATGATGTGGTCGGCGATCTGGTTGATCAGTACGACGTCCGAGGACAGCCGGTCCCGGATCAGGGCATCGACGGCGGCCATGTCGGCCGCAGCAAGCGACTGGATCTGGGGCAGGCCCAGGGCGGGACGGGTGTCTTCGGTGATGGTCATGCGATCAGGCTTTCAGGCTCACCGCCAATTATAGGGTCTGGCCGTGAAATCGGGCGGAAACCGGCACGACCGGCCATTTCGCAGGCCGTTGGCCGGCGCTGCGGCGTGAATACGTATGCAGGCAGCGCCATGCCCCGGAAGCCACCGCTAAGCTTGCTGGAGTTGGTTTTCGGCCCGCTTCCGGTGGGTCCCGCATGCCCGGAGGGGGGCTGTCGATGTCGCACAATCCATGGTGGCGCGGAGCCGTCATCTACCAGATCTACCCGCGCAGCTACCTCGACGCCAGCGGCGACGGGGTGGGCGACCTGCCGGGCATCATCCAGCGCCTGGACCACATCGCGGCGCTGGGCGCCGATGCGATCTGGATCTCGCCGTTCTTCAAGTCGCCGATGGCCGATTTCGGCTATGACATCGCCGATTACCGCGATGTCGACCCGCTGTTCGGCAGCCTGGAGGACTTCGACCGCCTGCTGGCCAAGGCGCATGGCCTGGGTCTGAAGGTGATGATCGACCAGGTGCTCAGCCACACCTCGCTCGAGCATGCCTGGTTCCGCGAGAGCCGCCAGGACCGCACCAACCCCAAGGCCAACTGGTACGTGTGGGCCGACCCGCGTGAAGACGGCACCCCGCCCAACAACTGGCTGTCGCTGTTCGGTGGCGGTGCCTGGCAGTGGGAGCCGCGCCGCGAGCAGTACTACCTGCACAACTTCCTGGTCGACCAGCCGGACCTGAACTTCCACAACCCGGACGTGCAGCAGGCCACCCTGGACAACGTGCGGTTCTGGCTGGACCGTGGCGTGGACGGCTTCCGCCTGGACGCCATCAACTTCTGCTTCCACGACGCGCAGCTGCGCGACAACCCGCCCAAGCCGGCGGACAAGCGCGTGGGCCGCGGTTTCAGCCCGGACAACCCGTACGCGTACCAGTACCACTACTACAACAACACCCAGCCGGAAAACCTGCCGTTCCTGGAGCAGCTGCGCGCGCTGCTGGACGAGTACCCGGGGGCGGTGAGCCTGGGCGAGATCTCCTCGGAGGACTCGCTGGCCACCACCGCCGAGTACACCCAGGACGGCCGCCTGCACATGGGCTACAGCTTCGAGCTGCTGGTGGACGACTACAGCGCGGCCTACATCCGCGACACGGTCTCGCGCCTGGAAGCGGTGATGACCGAGGGGTGGCCGTGCTGGGCCGTGTCCAACCATGACGTGGAGCGGGCCGTGAGCCGCTGGGGCGGCCGCCCGTCCGACCCGCGCCTGGCCCGCATGCTGGTGGCGATGCTGTGCAGCCTGCGCGGCTCGGTCTGCCTGTACCAGGGCGAGGAACTGGGCCTGGCCGAGGCCGAGGTGGCCTTCGAGGACCTGCAGGACCCCTACGGCATCACCTTCTGGCCGAACTTCAAGGGGCGCGACGGCTGCCGCACGCCGATGCCCTGGACCGACGCCCCGTTGGCCGGCTTCACCACCGGCAAGCCCTGGCTGCCGATCCCGGCCGAGCACCGGGCGGCGGCGGTGGCGGTGCAGGACGCCGACCCGGGTTCGGTCCTGACGGCCTTCCGGGCCTTCTTGGCCTGGCGGCGGACCCAGCCGACCCTGCAGCACGGGGACATCCGTTTCCTGGACAGTGCCGAGCCAGTGCTGCTGTTCGAGCGTATGCTTGCAGATGAAACCCTCCTGCTGGCCTTCAACCTGTCGGCCGAGGCGGTCAGCCATCCGCTGCCGGCCGGTACCTGGCAGCAGCTGGACGTGCCGGGTCCGGATGCGGGCACGGTCGAGGGCACTGAACTGCGGCTGCCGCCGCGCGCGGTGTATTGCGCACGACGCAGCTGACCGATTTCTCCGGTGGCGGTACTTGCGGGGACGGGGCCGAAGCGCCCCGTCCCTTTTTTGTGGGTGGCTGTTGGCCGTCACTTTCCAACTACTGGAATGGAATCGGCCGGGATGGGCGTGGACACTGGTGGCCCCTACATGGTGGACCTCCGATGCGTTCCTTTGCTTCCCTGACCCGAGTGTTGTTGCTGGCAGTGGCGCTTTCCGCTGCATGCCCCCTCTCCGCCACACCCATCGTGATCGTGGGGCCCGCGCTGGAGGATGCCTTTGAGGGGTCTGACGTGGTACCTGGCCTGAAGCAGCTGCTCGGGCCGGAGTACCTGGCGTTCCGGCGCAACTTCGATGAGTCGGCGGTGCCGGTGCCGTTGAAGGATGGGGGCCTGCTGCTTGATGGGTGGCGATTGGGATTTCCCTCACATCACGCAGCTGCCGTGGTGGTCTACCCCGATGGGACGCTGCATGCGGCCTACTACAACGCTGAAGATCGAGCGGCGCGGTACTTCTCCACATCGGGTGGACTTCAGCACCGCGCACTGCTGGTTTGGGCAAAGCGATTTGACCTGCCTCTGGATCAATCGCATTCCCCTCACCGTTCTGTGGAAGAGACTCCCAGAGCATCCGTGCTGGCAGTGCCGAGTTTGGAAGAGCAGGCAGCCATGCGATCGGTGGCCGCCGCGAGCTGGTCTGCCGAGCTGGCCTCGGGTTGGAACATGAATACCGAAGTGGGGCGCGTTCTCGGTGAGGCCACCAAGCAGATCATGGACTGCTCTGCCGCCTTCAGCCTCGTGCCAAAGCCTGCGGGCTGGGTGCCAGGTTGGGCGTATGTTGCGCAGACATCGGTCCAGATCGTCGCCTATGTCACGGGTGCGTCGGCGCATAGGGTCTACCGATCCTGTGTCATTGCTACCGCCAGTCGCCAGCGCTCGTTCATCGAGTTTGCCTCGGGCGGGTTCTGAGCACGGAGCGAGGGCATCGTGTGGGAACTGCTGGGCCAGATTGTTTCCGTTGTCCTCAACAATGTGGGCCACGCGCTTGGCAGGTTCAGTGGTCGTGTCTTGCTGGCGCTGATGCTGGTCATTGCGATCAGCTGCGCCTTTCTCATCTTGTAATCTTCTGGCGGGCGCATCCACGCATGGCGTGGATCTACTGGAGGAGTTTGGTCTTGGTGGGTGCGGACCTTTGGTCCGCACGGGGCGCAAGAAGAAAACCCGCTGCCTGCGCAGCGGGTTTCCGGTCCTGCTCCCCTTGTTGCGTCGCCGGGCATGGCCCGGCGCTGCCGATGGGTTGCCGGCAGCGGCCGGCACTACCGATCTTGGTCAGAACTTGTAGTTCACGCCCAGCACGTAGGTGCGGCCCCACTCGATGTATTCCAGCGGGCGGTCCTTGGTACCGGCGTAGGTGCGATACGGTTCATTGGTCAGGTTGCTTCCCTGCAGCAGCAGGGTCAGGCCACGCATGGCGCTGCTGTCGCTGAAGGTGTAGCTGATCTGCGCATCGGTCACGTTCTCGCCCACCACGTAGCGCAGCGTGCGGTTGCCGTTGAAGTTGCCGATCTCACCGATGAAGTCCGAACGACGGCGCTGGCTCACGCGTGCTTCAAAACCGTTGCGCTCGAAGTAGGCGGTGAAGTTGTACACGCGGTCGGACAGGCCGGGCAGGCTGATCGGATCCGAACCCACGCTGGAGGCGCTTTCCGGGTCGAGGATCTTGATGTCGCTCTTGTTGAAGGTGGCGCTGGCCTGCACGCCGAAGCCACGCAGGCTCTCGGTCAGCATGTCCAGCGGGAACGATGCGGTCAGTTCCAGGCCCTTCAGCGTGCCGCCCTTGCCGTTTTCCGGGGTGGAGAACGTGCCGGTGGTCAGCACCGGCACGGTCATGCCCGGCGGCGGCACGTAGCTGCCCAGCAGGTCGGTGAAGTCGTAGTCGTCCACCGACTGGGTGTAGACGTAGCTCTTCAGGTCCTTGTAGAAGATCGCGGCAGCCACGTAGGCCTTTTCACCGAAGTACTTTTCGTAGGACAGGTCGAGCGCGGTGGCGCGCCACGGATCCAGCAGCGGGTTGCCGCCGCTGCCGCCGGGCTTGCCGGTGGCGGTATCCACGCCGAATTCCAGGCCGGCACGCATCTGGTCCACGCGCGGGCGCGCGACCTGCTTGGCCGCGGCGAAGCGTAGCGTCTGCTGGTGCGGGAACATGAAGGCCAGGTTCAAGCTCGGCAGCCAGTCGTTGTAGGTCTTGCCGTTGGAATACGGCTGGATGTTGCTGCCGGCCGGCTGCGAGCTGTCCCAGTAGCGCGAATCCGAGCTCTGGTCGGTGTGCTGCATCTGCACGCCGATGTTGCCGCGCACGCCCACTTCACCGATGTCGGTGTTGAGGTTCAGGCGCGCCCAGGCGGTGGTGATCTTTTCCTGCACGACCCACGACTTCGGGATCAGGTAATCGAGGTTGTCGACCGGATCGAAGGTCATGTAGCGGCCGACGGCCGCCGGCACGTTCCAGGCCGGGATGTAGCCGATGCCGGCAAAGCCCAGGTTGACCGGCGAATACTGCAGGTCCGAGGCGATGTTGGCATCGCCCTGTGCGCCCAGCAGGATGTTGCCTTCGGACTGGGTCTTCACCTTGCGGCGGTCGGCGTAGTTCACGCCCACATCGATGTCCGGCGCCCACGAGGCGATGGCCTCGGGCAGGGCGATGGTCGCGGCCAGCTTGGCACCCTTCAGGCGGTCTTCCACCTGCGGCACCTTGCCGTAGCCGGAGCCGTAGATGGTGTTGGTCAGGAACAGCGCATCGGGATTGGAGTAATCCAGGCCCGGGGTGATCTGCGAGAAGCCATTCGGACGGATCTGCAGGCCGATGGTGTCCAGCTGCGGCATCGGGGTGAGCTGCAGGTTGTTTTCCAGGTTCAGCTCATCACGCGTGGCCTTGGAGTAGTTCACATCGGCGACCAGCTTGACGCTGCCGAAGGTGAACTCGTTGTTCCAGCCGAACGCGTCGATCTTGTCCTTGCGCTTGTTGTACATGCCGCGCACCAGCGGGTACACGCCGCTGGCGGTGCCACCGGTGAAGGTGCCATCGGCGTTGACCTGCGGGTTGCTGATCAGCAGGCCCGGGGTATAGCCACCGTTGTAGTTGCTCAGGTTGAGCTCGAACTGGTTGGCGGTGTCGATCTGCTCGGCTTCGGTGTGGAACGCATCGAAGGTGCTGGTCCAGGCGTTGTTCGGCCGGAACTGGATGGTGGCCATCACGCCGTCGCGCTTGTTGTTGCCGGTACGGCGCAGCGCCTTGATGCCATCGGAGAAGTAGGTACCCGCAGCCACGCCCGGACGGTTGCCGTTGGTGGTCTGCTCGGTGGTCCACGGCTCGTACAGGCCGACCTGGTTTTCCTGGATCGGGTTGTCGCTGTGCGCGTAGCCGATCGAGATGCCCAGGGTCTTGTCGAAGAACTGGTCGATGTAGCTGGCGCTGAAGCGGTTGCCGAATTCATCGACGTTGGCGGCTTCGCCGAGCGAGCTCTTCTGCAGGCGGCCGCTCACCGCGATCACGCGGTCGGGGAAGCTGAGCGGACGCACGGTCTGCATGTCGATGGTGCCTGACAGGCCCTGGCCGACCAGGGCTGCGTCCGGGGTCTTGTAGACGGTCACGCCGTTGACCAGTTCCGAGGGGTACTGGTCGAACTCGACGCTGCGGTTGTCGCCGGTGCTGACCACTTCACGCCCGTTGAGCAGGGTGGTGGCGAAGTCGGGCGACAGGCCGCGCACGCTGATGACCTGGGCACGGCCGGCCACGCGCTGGGCGGCCAGGCCGGGCAGGCGGCCCAGCGACTCGGCGATGCTGACGTCGGGCAGCTTGCCGATGTCTTCGGCCGAGATCGCTTCGACCACCGAGGTGGCGTCCTGCTTGATCGCGATGGCGTTCTCGATGCCGCGGCGGATGCCGGTGACCTGCACGGTGTCCAGGTTGGTGGCGGACGTACCGGTGGTGGTGGCGGTTTCGGTGGACTGCGTGGACTGTGCCGATGCCAGTGACGGCACCAGTACAACGGCCAGCGCCAGACTCAGCGCGGTGCGCTTGTGGTTCAACATTTTCCCCTCCCAGGCAATGTTGTAGAGCATCTTGTGGTCGTCCCGGCGGTGCCGTGGACGTGCGACGCGGTGGCCGCTGTCGTCGCCGCTATGGTAGGCAGCGGCTTCTCCGCGGGAATCACCCTGCATACGTATTCAATGGCTTTCACAGCGTTGTAATCGATTCCAGTGCCCGTATCCCGGCGCTGGGCGCCGCCGCCCGAGCGTGGGCTCGGGCGCTACCGTCTAGAGCCGAGCCCATGCTCGGCTGCGTTTCCATCGGCCCGCGATTCAGAGCGGGGTGAACCGGATCGCCTGGCCACCGCCCGGTGCCAGCACCAGGGTCAGTGCATCGGCGCTGGTCACCTCGCGCGTCTCGCGCTTGAACGCGAACGGATTGCTGCGGAAATCCGCGCCTTCGCCATCGCGGTAGATCTCGGCGCGGTAGCGCACGCCCGGCTCCAGGAAGCTCAGCGACACCGGCAGCACACGGCCGTGCTCATCGGTGATGCTGCCCAGGAACCAGTCGCGGCTGTTGCGGTCGCGGCGCACGATGGTCACGTAGTCGCCCACTTCGCCATCGAGCACGCGGCTCTGTTCCCAGTCCACCGCCACGTCCTCGATGAAGCGGAACGCCTCGCGGTGCTGCAGGTAATGCTCGGGCAGATCGGCGGCCATCTGGATCGGGCTGTACAGCACCACGTACAGCGCCAGCTGGCGGGCCAGCGTGCTTGGAATGGCCTGGCCGTGGCGGCCCTTCAGGCTGAGGATGCCGGGCGTGTAATCGAACGGCCCGGCCAGCATGCGGGTGAACACCAGGTTGACCTCGTGTTCGGGCGGGTTCGGCGGCTGGCCCCAGGCGTTGTATTCCATGCCCCGCGCGCCTTCGCGCGAGATCCAGTTCGGGTAGGTGCGGCGCAGGCCGGTGTCCTTGATCGGCTCGTGCGGGTTCACCGACAGGTGCCGCTGTGCGGCTTCCTGCACCACCTTCAGATGGTGGCGGGCCATGAACTGGCCGTCGTGCCACTCGCGCCACAGCGGGCCGCCGGCCGGATTGCGGCGGTCGATCTGGCCGTCATCGCAGACGTAGCCGGTCTTGAACTGGTCCACGCCCAGCCGCGCATACAGGTCCAGCGCGGCGCCCAGCTGGTCCTCGTAATGCTCGATGGCGCAGCCGGTTTCATGGTGGCCGATAAGGTGCACGCCCTTCTTCAGGCCGTAGGCGGACAGCGCCTCGATATCGAAATCGGGCGTGGCACGGGTGAAATCGAAGTCGTAACCGTTGCCCACCCACATGCCGTCCCAGCCGGGATTCCAGCCTTCCACCAGTACGCCGCGGAAGCCGTGAGCAGCGGCGAAGTCGATCACCTTCTTCGTCTTGGCGGTGGTGGCGGCATGCTTCGGGCCGGTCGCCCAGCTTTCGTTATCCAGGTGCATCGACCACCACACGCCCAGATACTTGGCCGGCTTCACCCAGCTGACGTCGCCCAGCGCATTGGGCTCGTTGAGGTTGAGGATCAGGTCCGACTCGACCAGGCCACCGGCACGGTCGGCGATCTGCAGGGTGCGCCACGGCGTGGCGAAGGGCAGGGCGCGGCGCACTTTCCAGCCTTCGGCCGAGGGCGAAAGCTGCGCGCGCAGGCGCTGGCCCTCGGTGCGGCGCAGCCACATGCCGGCGTAGTCCACCAGCGCGGCCTCGTGGATGGCCACGTGCAGGCCGTCGTGGCTGCGCAGGGTCATCGGCGTGTGCACCAGCGGCGCTTCACGCAGCGGCGTGCGCTGGTAAAGGTACTCGTAGTGGATCGGTTCGCCGGCCGGAATCCACCAGGCGGTCGAGTCGGGCGCGATGGCGAACTCGGTCAGTTCGTCATCGATGATCGCCTCGCGCAGGTTGGGCTGCTCGGGGAACACATAGCGGAAGCCGAGGCCGTCGTCGTACACGCGGAACACCACGTCCAGGCGGCGCTTGCTGCCGGTGGTCTCGGCCAGCTGCACGGTCAGTTCGTTGAAGTGGTTGCGGGTGACCCGGCGCTCGCCCCAGGGCTGTTCCCACGTATCATCGACGCTGCGCCGCTGCTGGCCGAGCAGGGCAAAATCGCGGTCGAGGCGGCCGTCGCGCAGTTCGAAGCCGAGCTTGGAATCGGCCACCACGGGTTCGCCGAAACGTTCGACGCGGTAGCGCGCGGTGCCACCGTCCAGCACCAGGCTGACCGTGAGCACCTTGCCCGGTGATTCAACGCTGGCGACCTGTGGCGCAGCCTGGGCCAGGGTGGCCAGGCCCAGCAGGGCCAGCCCGAACAGATGCGCGAACACCGCGCGTAGTGCAGCAGATGAAGCCGGCATTTCCCCTCCCAAGGCGCCATTGGCAGACCCGGACCATAAGCCAGCGCGGCGGTTGGTCTTCACGCAACTGCGATGAATACGTATGCAACTGGCCGCAGGCCGCAGCGCCGCGTCTACCATGGGGCCAAGGCACCTTGAGGGAGGCGCCGCGCCCGCGCACCGTCATGGTGGCGCGGACCCACAACGGTGCAGAGAGGGAGGGAGGTCGACGGGCGCAAGCCGGTCTGCCGCTTCGATGCTGAAGATCATTTGCCTGACGGCTGCCCTCGGGGCAGCGCTGGGAACGACCGCGCATGCGGCCGACCTGGAATTCAACGGCCGCCATGCGCGTGCCGAAGCCGCTGCCAAGGGCAGCTTCGTGTTGCATGCGCCCAAGGGTGAGGTGCAGATTGCTGCCGCGCCCATGCGCAGCCAGACCGCCAGCGTGATGTTCGACGCGCTGTTCGCACTGGCCCAGCAGGAAATGGACCAGGACCGCGTCGACGCGATCCGCGATCCGTCCTTCGACGAAGGCCGCCCGGTGCCGTGCGAGTGCTTCCAGACCGGCGCGCGCTGGCCCTATGTGTGGACACGCGATCTCAGCTTCGCCGCCGATCTGGCGCTGGCGAAGCTGGACCCGCAGCGCACCCGGCAGTCGCTGCAGTTCAAGCTGTCGGCCGCGCGCGATGGCCATACTCCCGGCCTGTTCGTGGCCCAGGACACCGGCTCCGGTGGCAGCTGGCCGATCAGCAGCGACCGCGTGGTGTGGTTCCTGGCCGCGCGCCACCTGCTGGATGATCCGGCCTTCGCCGACCAGGTCTGGCAGGCGCTTCAGGGCACCCTGGCGCAGGACCGGGCGATGGTGTTCGACGCGCAGATGGGCCTGTACCGAGGCGAGACCTCGTTCCTGGACTGGCGCGAGCAGACCTACCCGGACTGGACGCGAGAGAACGTGCGCTTCATCGGCGATTCCTACGCGCTGTCCACCAACGTGCTGCACTACCAGGCCCTGCGCCTGGGCCAGCACATGGCCGCGCAGCTGGGTGACGAGCGCAGCGAGCAGTACAAGGCCTGGGCCGATGCGCTGGCGCTGCAGATCGATGCGCGCTTCTGGCGCGAGGACATGGGCCAGTACATGAGCTATATCGGCGAAGCGGCGCACCCGGTGCCCTACGCCAAGGTCGACTTGCTGGGCCTGTCGCTGGGCGTCCTCGCCGACGTGCTGCCGGCCGAACGCGCGCAGCGTGCGCTGGCCGCCTATCCGATGGGGCCGGCCGGCAGCCCGGTGGTGTGGCCGCAGGAAGCGCAGCAGCCGATCTACCACAACCGCGCCATCTGGCCGTTCGTCAGCGCCTATTCGTTGCGCGCCGCGCGCAAGCTCGATGATGCCCCGCGCATCGCCGCCGAGATCCGTTCGCTGATGCAGGGCGCGGCGCTGGCCGGTTCCAACATGGAGAACTACGAACTGGTCACCCAGGCCGTGCACGTCGACGAAGGCGCGCTCAGCGGCCCGGTGGTCAATTCCGAGCGCCAGCTGTGGTCGGTGGCCGGTTACCTGGCCATGGTCAGCGAAGGCGTGTTCGGCCTGCAGGACGATGGCAGCGTGCAGCCCAAGCTGCCGGCCAGCCTGGTGCCGGACCTGTTCGGAAAGCAGCGCCGCATCAGCCTGGACGCTAACGGCAAGCGCTACGTGCTGGAGCGGCCGAAGCAGCTGGGCGAGGGCCTGCTGGTGGCCGGCAAGGTCAAGACGCGCGGTACGACCACCACCGTGCAGCTGGTGCCGGCCGCTGCCACGCCGCGCGCTGCAATGGCCAGCGCCGATGCCAATGCACGGGCACCGGCCACGCCGGCCGCGCCGCAGGCCAGGCGCAGCGGCAAGGGCTGGACCGTGGCCGTGGCCGCCGGCCAGGTGCTGTGGCAGGACGGCAAGGCCGTGCAGCCGGCCAAGGGCGTGGCGCGCGTGGGCGACGATGGCCTGCAGCATTGCCTGAGCCTGACCCGTCGCGAGGGCACGCTGGAATCGCTGCACAGCCCGATGCTGTGCGTGGGCCCGCAGCAGGTGCTGCGCGGTGACCGGCAGTGGCGCTTCACCACGGCCAAGGCCGGCCATGTGCGCCTGCGCCTGCAATACAACAACCCTAACGGGCCGATCAACACCGGCGTGACCGCAGCCGTGAAGCAGCTGAACCTGCAGTGCGCAGGCCAGCCGGCGCAGCGCCAGACCGTCACCCTGCCGCACAGTGTGGCCGCGCAGGAATCCACGGCGGTGAGCTTCGCCGTGCCCAAGGGCCGTTGCACGGTCACGCTTGAGGAAGGCTTCAACATGAGCGCACTGCAGCACTTCGCGCACTACACCGGTGGCAAGGGCGGGCGGGAAGGCGTGCTCAACCAGGCCCAAGTGCAGGCGCTGAGGGTGGCACCGGTTGCAGCGGTCGAGGGCGCACGATGAGCCGTCCCGCCAAGCCGCAGCTGTCGTTCTGGCAGATCTGGAACATGTGTTTCGGCTTCCTTGGCATCCAGTTCGGGTTTGCCCTGCAGAACGCCAACGCCAGCCGCATCTTTGAAACGCTGGGCGCATCGCAGGACGCGGTGCCGGGGCTGTGGATCGCCGCGCCGTTGACCGGCCTGCTGGTGCAGCCGGTGGTGGGCTATCTCTCTGATCGCACGTGGACGCGCTGGGGCCGGCGCCGCCCGTTCTTCATGGTCGGTGCGGTGCTGACCACGCTGGCCCTCCTGGTGATGCCGAACTCGCCCACGCTGTGGATCGCCGCCGGCACGCTGTGGGTGCTCGATGCCTCCATCAACGTGTCGATGGAACCGTTCCGCGCTTTCGTCGGTGACCAGCTGGCGCCCCGCCAGCGGCCCACCGGCTATGCGATGCAGAGCTTCTTCATCGGCGTCGGCGCCATCGTCGCCAGCTTCCTGCCCTTCATCCTCACTCACTTCGGAGTCAGCAACACGGCGGCACCGGGCGAAGTGCCCGATTCGGTGCGCTACGCGTTCTACTTCGGTGCGGTGGTGCTGCTGGCCGCGATCAGCTGGACGGTGTTCAGCACGCGCGAGTATTCCCCCACTGAACTGGCCTCCTTCGACGATGCCGAACCGCCGGCGCACCATGCCGGCGCCACCATCACCGGGCCCGCGCCCTGGGGGCAGGTGGTGCTGTGGCTGGGCCTGGGCGTGCTGCTGGCGGCGCTGATCGCCTGGCGCCAGGGCGACAAGATGCTCTACGTGCTGGCTGGCCTGTGCGCGGGCTACGGCCTGCTGCTGGCACTGGCCCGTGCGCTGCCCGGCACGCACATGCTGGCCGCCATCGTCGGCGACCTGCGGGCGATGCCGGTGACCATGCGGCGCCTGGCTTGGGTGCAGTTCTTCTCGTGGTTCGCGCTGTTTGCCATGTGGATCTTCACCACCGCTGCGGTGGCCGGTACCCACTTCGGTTCCACCGATCCGCAGTCAGCGGCCTATAACGAAGGTGCCAACTGGGTGGGCGTGCTGTTCGGTGCCTACAACGGTTTTGCCGCGTTGGCCGCACTGCTGATTCCGCCGATGGTGCGCGCGCTGGGCCTGCGCTGGAGCCACCTGGTCAACCTGTGGCTGGGCGGGGCAGGGCTGATCTCGATGATGTTCATCGATGATCCGCGCTGGCTGTTGCTGTCGATGGTCGGCGTCGGCTTCGCCTGGGCCTCGATCCTGTCCCTGCCGTATGCCCTGCTGTCGGACAGCGTGCCGGCGGCGAAGATGGGCGTGTACATGGGCATCTTCAATTTCTTCATCGTGATCCCGCAGCTGGTCGCGGCCAGTGCGCTGGGCTTTGCCCTGCGTGCGTGGCTGGGTGACCAGCCGATCCACGTGCTGGTGCTGGGCGGCTGCAGCCTGCTCGTCGCCGGCCTGTGCGTGCTGCGGGTTCCTTCCCGTCCGGAGGTGGTGTGATGCGTGGTGTGTTGGCTGTTGCTGTTTCCCTTGCCCTGTTCGTCGGCCAGGCCGAGGCCGCGCCGCGCCCGGACTACGTCGGCACCACCGAGCCGTTCGCCAGCGACGCGGTGTACTTCGTGGTCACCGACCGCTTCGTCAACGGCGATACCTCCAATGACCACCGCGACCAGGGCGGCAAGCACCGCACCTTCGATATCCCGGTGCCGTGCCCGGATAAGGTCGACGGCAACATCGGCTACCTCGGCGGTGATTTCCGCGGCGTGCTCGACAACGCGCAGTACATCCGCAATCTGGGCTTCGGCGCGGTGTGGATCACGCCCATCGTCGACAACCCGGACGAGGCCTTCACCGGCAGCAAGCCGATCAGCTGCACCAGCACGCTGACCGACCGCGGCAAGACCGGCTACCACGGCTACTGGGGCATCAACTTCTACAAGCTCGACGAGCACCTGCCGAGCAAGGATCTGGATTTCGCCGGCCTCAACAAAGGCCTGCACGATGCCGGCCTGAAGGTGGTACTGGACATCGTCGGCAACCATGGTTCGCCGGCATGGACCATGCCGAAGCGGCAGCCGCAGTTCGGCCAGATCTTCGACAAGGACGGCACGCTGATCGCCGACCACCAGAACCTGCCGCCGCAGAAGCTGGACCCGAAGCACAACCCGCTGCACGCGTTCTACAACACCATCGGCCCGGTCGACAACAAGGATGGTTCGATCTTCGATGGCAACCTGGCCGAGCTGTCCGACTTCAAACAGGACAACCCGGCGGTGATGGACTACCTGGTCGGCGCCTACCTGCAGTGGACCGCACAGGGCGTGGACGCGCTGCGCATCGACACCATCGGCTGGCTGCCGCATCCGTGGTGGCACGAGTTCGTCAATCGCATCCGTGCCGCGCATCCGGGCATGTTCATGTTTGGCGAAGCGTTCGACTACAACGCGGCCAGCATCGCCGAACACACCTGGCCGGCCAACGCCAACGTCAGCGTGCTCGACTTCCCGCTGCGTGGCGCACTGGAACAGACCTTCGGCACCACCGGCAAGGGCTTTGAAACGCTGGCCGAACCGCTGCACCTGACCGGTGGCCCGTATGCCAACCCGTACGAGCTGATGAGCTTCTACGACAACCACGACATGCCGCGCCTGCAGGCCAGCGACACCGGCTTTATCGACGCGCACAACTGGCTGTTCACCGCGCGCGGCATCCCGGTGGTCTATTACGGTTCTGAAACCGGCTTCATGCGCGGCCGCGCCGAACATGCCGGCAACCGCGCGTACTTCGGCCAGCAGCGCGTGGATGACGCGCCGCAGAGCCCGATCTTCGCGCCACTGCAGCGCATCGCCAAGCTGCGCGAGGCCACCCCGGCCCTGCAGCGCGGCCTGCAGGTGAACGAGCGCCTGCAGGGGGATGAGGCGGTGTTCTTCCGCGTGCTGCAGCACGGCGACGTGGCGCAGACCGCGCTGGTGCTGCTGAACAAGGGCGATGCCGCGCGCAGCATCGAAGTGGATCGCTACCTGCAGCCCGGCACTTGGCGCGACGCGCTGGGCGGCGGCGAACGGAAGGTGAAGCGCACGCTGAAGGTGGAGGTGCCGCCGCACGGCGTGAAGGTCTACGTGCTGGATGCACGGGTGCAGCAGCCGGCGCTGCAGGCCGAGCTGGACAAGGCCGTGGCCGACCAGCAGGCACGCGACCTGCGGTTGAAGCGGTAGTGCCGGCCGCTGGCCAGCCGCCGCAGATGGATGGCATGTTCAACTGCCGGCTAGCGGCCGGTACTACGACAAGGATGGGTTGAAGGATGCGACGTCTGCTGGTTTCGCTGGGCGGTGGTGCGGTCACCGGTGCCCTGATCGCTGCAGTGACCTTCCCGTGGCTTGCGCGCACCGCCGCCATTGCCATGCCGCGCACGTTCAACGTCCATCTGTGGGATGCACTGGTGGTGTTTGGCTTGGGCGCCAGCGTGGTGGCGCTGCCGCTCATGCTGCTGGGCCTGCGCCTGACCCGGGCGCGTGGCGCTGAGGTGCCCGCGATGCTGGTAACAGCCATCTTCGCTGTCGTGGCAGCCCTGAAAATGGTGGACGCGCTGGACGGCGGCGGCAGCGTGCTGCTGGCGTGGGCGGTGGGCATGCTGCTGGCCGTGCTGGTGCACGGCTTCTGGCAGCCGTCCCCCGCGCTGAACGCCCAGCCCCAGTAGAGCCAGGCCATGCCTGGCTGGAGCCCGCACAAGCTGTAGAGCCGAGCCTGCGCTCGGCTGCGCTTGGGAAGGCAGCCG
>NZ_QETL01000062.1:0-23527 GCF_003105135.1 Stenotrophomonas sp. SPM
GGCCGCGCCCAAGCGCAAGCTGGCCTACAAAGAAGCGCGCGAGCTGGAACAGCTGCCCAAGACCATCGAGAAGCTGGAAGGCGACGTGGACGGCCTGACCGCAGCAATGAACGACCCGTCGTTCTACACCCGCAGCAGCGCCGAAGTGACCGCGCATACCCAGCAGCTGGCCAAGGTCCAGGCCGAGCTGGATGCGGCGTACGCGCGCTGGGAAGAGCTGGAAGGCTGATTGCCGAGCCGCGCCCGCCCGGCGCGGTGTTGGTTCACGACGCGATATACGGGTAGCGCGGGGCCATGCCCCGCGAGCGCGCAGCGCGGCGCTCCTGCATTCCGCCGGGCATGGCCCGGCGCTACCCAAGGGCAGCCGAGCATACGCCCGGCGCTACTTCACCCCGTGCAGATCCCGCAGCTGGCTCGGCCGGCTGCCGAAGTACGCGGCCAGGTCGGCGATGTCCTGGTCGCTCAGATCCTTCGCCTGCGGGGTCATCAACGCGTGCTGGCGGTCGCCGGCACGGTAGGCCTGCAGGGCATGGGCCAGGTAATCGCCGTACTGCCCACCCAGCTTGGGGTAGGTCGGGTCGATCGGCGCATTGCCGTCGGCACCGTGGCAATCAATGCAGCTCTGGTTGGTCGCTTTCCCCTTCACCTTGGCCCGGGCTTCACCGGCGGCCTCGCGGCCCGGCGGCAGGCCGGCCGAGGAGGACGAACCGTGTTCGCCACTGGCATGGCCGGGATCGCCGGCCGACTTCTCACTGCTTTCCACCTGCGACTGCGAGCAGGCCGCCAGCAGCAGGGCAACGGACAGGGCGATGGCGTGACGCATCGTGTGCGCGGCTTTCGACATGGGCGGGCCTTACTTGACGGTGGACAGGTAAACAGCGAGATCGGCGATCTCCTGTTCGCTGAAACTCATCGACTGCGCCTGCATCGTCGGATGCCGGCGCTTGCCCTGGCGGTATTCGGTCAGGGCCTGGGTCAGGTACTGCTGGGTCTGGCCACCGATCTTCGGTACCCGATAGCTGGGGTACGCGTTCTTGTAACCGGTGATGCCGTGGCAGCCCTGGCAGGTATAGGCGAGCACCCGGCCATTGTCGAAGTTGCCGGCCGGAGCGACGGCAGCGGGCGGGGTGGCCTGGGCAGGAGCCGGGGCGGGTGCTGCAGGAGCAGAAGCGGGCTGTGCGGCGGCCCCGAGGGGCAGGAGGACGGCCAGAGCGAGACAAGCGGCGAGCGGCTGCGGGCGCATGATGTCGTTATCCGGGGATTCGGGTCTGGTCGTTCCGGCGTGGGGTACGGAACGACCCGAGTATAGCCTCAGGTTTCATCTAGCTGAAATGGGGGGCGGGCCGACCAGCGGCGTGAAGACACCATGACCTTTGGGATATGGTGTTGCCGTGAAGTGGTGCATTACTTTGCTACCACACCTGCCCACGCATCCTCCAGGGATCTGACGATGTCGCACCCAATCTTCCTGCCCGGCCGCCGCATTGGACTCTGTGCCGCTGCCCTGCTGATCTCCACCTCCCTGCTGCTGGGCGGCTGCGCTGCCGGCCCCAGCGCCGATGCCAAGGCGGCTGAAACCAAGGACGAGAAGAAGGTCGACGCCGTGCCGGTGGAAGTGGCCGTGGCCAGCCACCGCGCCGTAGCCGCCAGCTACACTGGCACCGCCGCACTGGAACCTCGCGCCGAATCGCAGGTGGTGGCCAAGACCTCCGGCGTGGCCCTGGCCGTGCTGGTCGAGGAGGGTCAGCGGGTCACCGCCGGCCAGCCGCTGGTGCGCCTGGACCCGGACCGCGCACGCCTGGCCGTCGCGCAGAGCGAGGCGCAGATGCGCAAGCTGGAAAACAACTACCAGCGTGCACAGAAGCTGGTTGGCCAGCAGATGGTCAGTGCCTCCGACGTCGACCAGCTGCGCTACGACCTGGAAAACATGCGCGCGCAGTACCGCCTGGCCACGCTGGAACTGTCCTACACCACGGTGGTGGCGCCGATCTCCGGTGTGATCGCCTCGCGGTCGATCAAGACCGGCAACTTCGTGCAGATCAACACGCCGATCTTCCGCATCGTCGACAACTCGCAGCTGGAGGCCACCCTGAACGTGCCCGAGCGCGAGCTGGCCACCCTGCGCGCCGGCCAGCCGGTCGTGCTGTCGGCCGACGCACTGCCGGGCAAGCGCTTCACCGGCACGGTGGACCGGATCGCTCCGGTGGTGGATTCGGGCAGCGGCACCTTCCGCGTGGTCAGCGCCTTCAACGGCACCGAGCACGCGCTGCAGCCGGGTATGTTCGGGCGCATCCGCATCGATTACGACCAGCGCGCCGACGCCCTGGTGGTGCCGCGCCTGGCCCTGCTGGACGACGGCGAGCCGGCAGTGTTCCGCGTGCGCGAAGGCAAGGTGGCTCGCGTGCCGGTCAAGCTGGGCTATGCCGAAGGGCCGTGGGTGGAAATCCGCGACGGCCTGGCTGCCGGCGACCAGATCGTCACCGCCGGCAAGGTCGCCCTGCGTGACGGCACCGCCGTGCAGGTCATCGCCGATCCCAAGGCCAACCCGAAGGCAAAGCCGGCTGCGGTCACCGCCGCCGCCAAGCCCGCATACAAGGCCGGGAGCCAGCAATGAGCGCCCCGGGACACGACCACGGTGCCTCGCCGGCCGGCGACGGCGCCGCTGCCGGCATGCGCGGTGGCCTGGTGGAATTCGCCACCCGCCGCCGCGTCACCATCGCCATGTGCACGGTCACGCTGCTGCTGTTCGGCCTGATCGCGCTGGGCAACCTCAAGGTCAACCTGCTGCCGGATCTGAGCTATCCCACGCTCACCGTGCGCACCGAATACACCGGCGCGGCACCGACCGAAATCGAAAGCCTGATCACCCAGCCGGTGGAAGAAGCGGTGGGCGTGGTCAAGAACCTGCGCAAGCTGAAGTCGGTCTCGCGCACTGGGCAGAGCGATGTCGTGCTCGAGTTCGCCTGGGGCACCAACATGGACCAGGCCAGCCTGGAGGTGCGCGACAAGATGGAAGCGCTGAACCTGCCACTGGAGGCCAAGGCTCCGGTGCTGCTGCGCTTCAATCCGTCCACCGAGCCGATCATGCGCCTGGTGCTGTCGACCAAGGCCACCCCGGCCAGCGATGAAGACGCGATCCGCGAACTGACCGGCCTGCGCCGCTATGCCGACGAAGACCTGAAGAAGAAGCTGGAACCGGTGACCGGCGTGGCCGCGGTAAAGGTGGGCGGTGGCCTGGAGGATGAGATCCAGGTGGACATCGACCAGCAGAAGCTGGCCCAGCTGAACCTGCCCATTGACACCGTCATCAAGCGGTTGAAGGAAGAGAACATCAACATCTCCGGCGGCCGCCTGGAGGAGGGCTCGCAGCGCTTCCTCGTGCGTACCGTCAACCAGTTCGCCGATCTGGAAGATATCCGCAACCTGCTGGTCACCACCCAGTCGTCCAACGGCAGCGCGGCCGATTCGGCCCTGCAGCAGATGTTCAACATTGCCGCGTCCACCGGCTCGGCTGCGGCAGTCGCTGCGGCGTCGGCGGCGCAGAGTGCCTCGTCCGGTGGTGGTTCCAGCGTGGTCGCCAACGGCGTGCCGGTGCGCCTGAAGGACGTGGCCAGCGTGCGCCAGGGCTACAAGGAACGCGAAGCCATCATCCGCCTGGGCGGCAAGGAATCGGTCGAGCTGGCGATCTACAAGGAAGGCGACGCCAATACCGTGGCCACCGCCGAGGCGCTGCGCAAGCGCCTGGAGCAGATCAAGGCCACCTTCCCCGGCGATGCGGAACTGACCACCATCGAGGACCAGTCGCGCTTCATCGAGCACGCCATCAGTGACGTCAAGAAGGATGCGGTGATCGGCGGCCTGCTGGCCATCCTGATCATCTTCCTGTTCCTGCGCGATGGCTGGTCGACCTTCGTGATCAGCCTGTCGCTGCCGGTCTCGATCATCGCCACGTTCTTCTTCATGGGCCAGCTCGGCCTGAGCTTGAACGTGATGTCGCTGGGCGGCCTGGCGCTGGCCACCGGCCTGGTGGTGGATGACTCGATCGTGGTGCTGGAAAGCATCGCCAAGGCGCGCGAACGCGGCCTGGGCATCCTGCAGGCGGCCATCGTCGGCACCCGCGAAGTCAGCATGGCAGTGGTCGCCTCAACCCTTACCACCATCGCGGTGTTCCTGCCGCTGGTGTTCGTCGATGGCATCGCCGGCCAGCTGTTCCGCGACCAGGCGCTGACCGTGGCCATCGCCATCGCGATTTCGCTGCTGGTGTCGATGACCCTGATCCCGATGCTGAGCTCTCTGAAGGGCCGGCCGCCGCTGGCCTTCCCGGAAGAAGCCGCCGCCGAAGCGTGGCGCCCGGAAAGCCGCTGGCAGAAGCCGGTCGCGCTGGGCCGTCGTGGCTTCGTGGCCGGCGTGCGCTGGAGTTTCTTCGCCCTGGCCTGGCTGGTGGTGCGCGTGTGGCGCGGCGTGGTCGCCGTGGTCGGGCCGGTCATGCGCAAGGCCAGCGACATCGCGATGAAGCCCTACGCCGGTGCCGAACGCGGCTACCTGCGCCTGCTGCCCAACGCGTTGGCGCACCCAGGCAAAGTGCTGTCGATGGCCGCGCTGGCCTTCGTTGGCACCATGGCGTTGGTGCCGATGCTGGGTGCCGACCTGATTCCGCAGCTGGCCCAGGACCGTTTCGAAATGACCGTGAAGCTGCCGGCCGGCACCCCGCTGAAGCAGACCGACGCACTGGTGCGCGAGCTGCAGCTGGCCCACGGCAATGGTGAAGGCGTGGCCTCGCTGTACGGCGTCAGCGGCAGCGGTACGCGGCTGGATGCCAGCCCGACCGAGAGCGGCGAGAACATCGGCAAGCTGACCGTGGTGATGGAAGGCGGCGGCAATGCCCGCACCGAGGCGGAGATCACCGAGCGCCTGCGCGACACCATGGGCCAGCACCCCGGTGCGCAGGTCGACTTCGCGCGGCCGGCACTGTTCAGCTTCTCCACGCCGCTGGAAATCGAGTTGCGCGGGCAGGACATGGCCACCCTCGAGCAGGCCGGCCAGCGTCTGGCCGCGCTGCTGCGCGGTAATGCCCACTACGCCGACGTGAAGTCGACGGTGGAAGAGGGCTTCCCGGAAATCCAGATCCGCTTCGACCAGGAACGCGCCGGTGCGCTGGGTCTTACCACCCGCCAGATCGCCGATGTGGTGGTGAAGAAGGTGCGTGGCGACGTGGCCACCCGCTACAGCTTCCGCGACCGCAAGATCGACGTGCTGGTGCGCGCGCAGGAAGGTGACCGTGCCAGCGTGGACAGCATCCGCCGGCTGATCGTCAACCCGGGCAGCAGTCGCCCGGTCACCCTGGACGCCGTCGCCGACGTGGTCGCCACCACCGGCCCCAGCGAGATCCATCGCGCCGACCAGACCCGCGTGGCCGTGGTCTCGGCCAACCTGCGCGACATCGACCTGGGCGCGGCCATGCGCGAAGTACAGCACATGGTGGCCGAGCAGCCGCTGGGTGCGGGCGTCGGCCTGCATATCGGCGGCCAGGGCGAGGAGCTGGCACAGGCCGCCACGTCGCTGATCTTCGCCTTCGGCCTGGCCATCTTCCTGGTCTACCTGGTGATGGCCTCGCAGTTCGAATCGCTGCTGCATCCGTTCGTCATCCTGTTCACCATTCCGCTGGCCCTGGTCGGCGCGATCCTGGCACTGATGCTGACCGGCAAGCCGATCTCGGTGGTGGTGTTCATCGGCCTGATCCTGCTGGTTGGCCTGGTCACCAAGAACGCGATCATCCTGATCGACAAGGTCAACCAGCTTCGCGAGGCCGGCGTGGCCAAGCACGAGGCGCTGGTGGAAGGTGCGCGTTCGCGCCTGCGGCCGATCATCATGACCACTCTGTGCACGCTGTTCGGCTTCCTGCCGCTGGCGGTGGCGATGGGCGAGGGCGCCGAAGTGCGCGCGCCGATGGCGATCACCGTCATTGGCGGCCTGCTGGTGTCGACCCTGCTGACCCTGCTGGTCATCCCGGTGGTCTACGACCTGATGGACCGCCGCGGCGATGCCTACTACCGCGAGCGCGGCCGCAAGCATGCCGGTGAAGGCCTGCACGCGGCCGAGGGTGGCCACCGCGGCGGCGCGGAGGAACCGGCATGAGCGTCGCCGAGTTCTCCATCCGCCGCCCGGTCACCACCATCATGTGTTTCGTGTCGCTGGTGGTGGTCGGCCTGATCGCCTCGTTCCGGCTGCCGCTGGAAGCGTTGCCGGACATCTCCGCGCCTTTCCTGTTCGTGCAGATCCCGTACAGCGGCTCGACCCCGGAAGAGGTCGAGCGGACCATCATCCGGCCGGTGGAGGAATCACTGGCGACGATGACCGGCATCAAGCGCATGCGCTCGCAGGCCACTTCGGAAGCGGCCTCGATCTTCATCGAGTTCAGCGACTGGGACCGCGACATCGCCATCGCCGCCTCCGATGCCCGCGAACGCATCGATGCGATCCGCAGCGACCTGCCCGACGACCTGCAGCGCTACAACGTGTTCAAGTGGTCCAGCAGCGACCAGCCGGTGCTGAAGGTGCGCCTGGCCAGTGCCACCGACCTGACCTCCGCCTATGACATGCTCGACCGCGAGTTCAAGCGGCGCATCGAGCGCATCCCGGGCGTGGCCCGCGTGGACATCACCGGCGCACCGCCGAACGAGGTCGAGATCGCCATCGATCCCGATCGGCTCAGCGCGCACGGCCTGAGCATCAACGAACTCAGCGACCGCCTGCGCACGCTGAACTTCTCGATCTCGGCCGGGCAGATCAACGACAACGGCCAGCGCGTGCGCGTGCAGCCGGTGGGCGAGATCACCGACCTGCAGGAAATGCGTGACCTGGTGATCAACGCCAAGGGCCTGCGCCTGGGCGACATCGCCGAGGTGCGGCTGAAGCCGGCGCGGATGAACTACGGGCGTCGCCTCGACGGCAACCCGGCCATCGGCCTGGACATCTTCAAGGAACGCAGCGCCAACCTGGTGGATGTCTCGCGCGCCGCATTGGCCGAGGTCGAAGCGATCCGCGCGCAGGATTCGATGCGCGACGTGCAGATCAAGGTCATCGACAACCAGGGCAAGGCGGTCACCTCCTCGCTGCTGGAACTGGCCGAGGCCGGTGCGGTCGGCCTGATCCTGTCGGTCACCGTGCTGTTCTTCTTCCTGCGCCACTGGCCGTCCACCCTGATGGTGACCCTGGCCATCCCGATCTGCTTCACCATCACCCTGGGCTTCATGTACTTCGCCGGGGTGACGCTGAACATCCTGACCATGATGGGCCTGCTGCTGGCCGTGGGCATGCTGGTGGACAACGCCGTGGTGGTGGTGGAAAGCATCTACCAGGAACGCGAGCGCATGCCGGGGCAGCCGCGGCTGGCCTCGATCATCGGCACCCGCAACGTGGCCATCGCACTCAGCGCCGGCACGCTCTGCCACTGCATCGTGTTCGTGCCCAACCTGTTCGGCGAGACCAACAACATCAGCATCTTCATGGCGCAGATCGCGATCACCATCTCGGTCTCGCTGCTGGCCTCGTGGCTGGTGGCGGTCAGCCTGATCCCGATGCTGTCCGCGCGCATGGCCACGCCCAAGCTGCTGCACTCTCAGACCGGCGTCATCGCCCGCCTGCAGCGCCGTTATGCGCGCCTGCTGGACTGGTCGCTCCGCCATCGCGGCTGGAGCCTGCTCGGCATCCTGCTGGTGGTGCTGGTCAGCCTGGTGCCGATGAAGCTGACCAAGGTCGACATGTTCGGCGGCGGTGGTGGCAAGGACATCTTCATCGGCTACATGTGGAAGGGCGCCTACACCTACCGCCAGATGTCCGAGGAAGTGGCCCGCGTCGAAGCCTGGGTGGAACAGAACCGCGAGCGCCTGCACGTGCAGCAGGTCTATTCCTGGTACAGCGAGCAGGAAGGCAGCTCGACCACGGTGACCATCGATGAGAAGTACGCGAAGGACATCAAGGCGCTGCAGGAGGAGATCCGCAAGGGCCTGCCGAAGTCGGCGCGTACCGATTACTTCGTCGGCAACCAGGGCGGCGATGGGGGCAACGGCAACCAGGGCGTGCAGGTGCAGCTGGTGGGTGACTCCAGCAGCATGCTGCAGGAGATCGGTCAGGAAGTGCTGCCGCTGCTGGCCCAGCGCCCCGAGCTGCGCGACGTGCGCATCGACAATGGCGAAAAGGGCGGCGAGCTGAAGGTGCACGTCGACCGCGAGCGCGCCGCGGCGTTCGGCTTCAACGCCGAGCAGGTGGCCAGCTTCGTCGGCCTGGCCCTGCGGGGTGCGCCGCTGCGCGAGTTCCGTCGTGGCGACAATGAAGTGCCGGTATGGGTGCGCTTTGCCGGCGCCGAGCAGAGCAGCCCCGAAGACCTGGCCAGCTACAGCGTGCGTACCGGTGATGGCCGCAGCGTGCCGCTGCTCAGCCTGGTCAGCGTGGACGTGGGTTCCTCGGCCACCCAGATCGGCCGCACCAACCGCCAGACCACCCTGACCATCAAGGCCAACCTGGCCGAGAAGGTCACCGCACCCGATGGCCGCAAGGCCATGGAAGCGGTGCTCACGCCGATGAGCTTCCCGGCCGGTTATGGCTTCACTTTCGATGGCGGTGACTACGGCAACGACAACGAGGCGATGCAGCAGATGGTGTTCAACCTGCTCATCGCGCTGGTGATGATCTACGTGGTGATGGCGGCGGTTTTCGAGTCGCTGCTGTTCCCGGCGGCGATCATGAGCGGCGTGCTGTTCTCGATCTTCGGCGTGTTCTGGCTGTTCTGGATCACCGGCACCTCGTTCGGGATCATGTCCTTCATCGGCATCCTGGTGCTGATGGGCGTGGTGGTGAACAACGGCATCGTGATGATCGAGCACATCAACAACCTGCGCCGCGGCGGCATGGGCCGCACCCAGGCGCTGGTGGAAGGCTCACGCGAGCGCCTGCGGCCGATCATGATGACGATGGGCACGGCGATCCTGGCCATGGTGCCGATCTCGCTGACCAACACGCAGATGTTCGGCGATGGTCCGGAATACGCCCCGATGGCGCGTGCGATTGCCGGCGGCCTGGCGTTCTCGACCGTGGTCAGCCTGCTGTTCCTGCCGACCATCTACGCGGTGCTGGATGACCTGCGCAGTGCGGTCACGCGGCTGATCCGTCGCGCGCGCGGGCTGGACATCGTGGAACCGGGCGCTGCCCGCGTGTAACGCACGACAACGTGTTTGTGGTGGGGGGAGACCGGTCGTAGTGGGGCGGTCTCCCCTTTTTTTCAGGCTTTGCGCAGGAACAGCGTGCGCCGGGTGTACTCATGCCCGAAATCAACATGGCCGAAGCGGGCGATCTCGCGCCGGCCGCGCCGGTAGTAGCGCCACGGCGCCTTTTCCGGCGGCGGCGTCTGGCCATAGAAGACATCCATGTGGCCGACCGGCATCGACTTCGGGGTCACGTGCATCACCACGCTGCGGCGGGTGCCGGCGGACGGATGCGGGGCGCCGCCATGGAACAGTTGCGGATGCCAGACGATCACATCACCCGCCTGTACGTGCGCCGGCTGTGACTGCAGGCCGGCTTCCTCGCACTGGCGCGCAACCGCTGCCTGGTAGGCGTTCCAGCCCTCGCTGGCCATCGGGCTGACCGGCCCGTCTCCGAACACCTCGCGACGCAGCGCCTGCAGGTCGATGGGCGGCAGCAGGTGGCTGCCGGGCACCACGCGGAGCGGGCCATTGGCATCATCAACCGCATCCAGCGCCGTCCACACGCCCAGGTACTTCTCGCCCGGCGAGGTGCAGAACATCGGCGTATCGCGATGCAGCGCCTGCTCGGAGCCGCGTTCGTAGTAGAGGCTGGTGTAGAGCGTGGTGGCCTCGCCCAGAAAACGGTCGCAGACGTCGATCGCCGGGTTGTGGGTGAGCAGCCCCGTGATGGCATCCACCACCAGGTGCAAGTTGACCACGCGGTACAGGCGCTGGTGGTCATCCAGGTTACGCGAGACCGCCTTCGCATTGCGCCGCTTGAACAGCGCGATGCGGGCATTGATATCTTCAACCACGGCCGGCGCGATGGCCTGCCGTACCACCACGTAACCATCGCGCATCAGCGCGTCGTATGCATCCATCGCTGTGTTCCTCCTTTGGAAACGAGTGTAACCAGGCGCTGGCGGGGCGTTACCCCGCCACCTTCCCCCATACCTTGCCGGCGGTCAGCCACAGGCCGAGCATGCTGCCCAGGTTGGTCAGCATGAAGGTCAGCACCACACGGGTGACGCGGTTGCGGTACCAGCCCTTCAGGCTCTGCGCATCGTCACGCAGCTTGAGGAAGTCCTCGTAGGCCGGCTTTCGCAGGCGCGCTTCGACCAGCGCCGAGAACGCACCGGTCGGAATGCTCAGGCGGAACGGCTTGAACGGTGCCACTGCGATCGCGGTCAGGATGCTCAGCGGGTGGCTGCCGGCCAGCAGGCAGCCGATGCCGGCCAGGCCGCCGGTGTACATCGCCCACGTCGCCAGCAGTTCGGTGCCCACGCCCAGGCCGCCACGGTAGAAGCCCACGCCCACACCGGTGATCACGATGGCCAGGATGCCCAAGGTGAACCACGGAATGTTGCGCTTCTTCGGCACCGCTTCCAGCTCCGCGCGCAGCGGCGCCGGTTCGGCGGTGTCGGTTTCCAGGTAGCGGGCCAGGCCGGCCAGATGCCCGGCGCCGACCACGGCCAGCACTTCGCGCAGCTGCGGGTTGTGTTCCTCACGCAGGCGCGTGGCCATGTAGCGGTCGCGCTCGCCGATGATGGTTTCGTACAGTGCCGGGCTTTCGCTGGCGAACTCACCAAAGCTCGATTCCAGCATGTCGCCTTGCTTGAGCTTCTCGATCTCGTTCTCGCCCACTTCCTCCGAGGAGAACAGGCCGGCGCCGAGACCGGCCACCAGCTTCAGCTTGCCGAAGAAGCCAAGACGCTGCGAGGCGCGGCGGAAGGTCAGGCCGACTTCGCGGTCGATCAGCTGCACCGGCAGGCCGCGCTCGCGCGCCAGGTCCACCGCGCGCTTCAGCTCGGCACCGGGCTCGATGCCCAGCTGTTCGGCCAGGCGGCGCTGGTAGGCCGACAGCGCCAGGTTGGCAGCAAACAGGGCCACGCGGCCCTTGCGGATCACCTCCACCAGGTCCAGCTTGGCCAGCGTATCCGGGTCGCTCAGCGCCTGCAGACGCTGCGGGTCCAGCTCGACCGCCACCGCATCGAAGCGGCCGCTGTCGATGGCCTTTTCCACCGCCTCGACGCTGGCGTGGGACACATGGGCGGTGCCCAGCAGGGTGTAACGCACGCCGTCGCGTTCAACGACGCGCACCGGCTGGCCGGCGAACAGATCGTCGCCGGTTTCGGGAAGGGTTTCAGTCATGGATTCATTCATTGGAAGGTGCGGTGTCGGCGCCATCGCCGAGCGCGCGCTGCATCTGCACGGTGTCCAGCCAGCGGCCGTGCTTGCGGCCCAGGCCCTTGAACACGCCCACCAGGTGGAAGCCGAAGCGTTCGTGCAGCTTGATGGATGCGGTATTGGTCGGCTCGCCGATCACCGCCACCATCTGCCGGTAGCCGCGCGCCACGCAGGCATCGATCAGCGCCTGCAGCAGGCCGGTTCCCACGCCCTTGCCCTGGAAGGCGGCATCGACGTAGACCGAGTTCTCCACGGTCCACTGGTAGGCGACGCGGGTGCGGTAGGTGTTGGCGTAGGCGTAGCCCGCGACCTGGCCGTCGATCTCGGCGACCAGGTAGGGGAAGCCCCGGTCGAGCATGTCGCGCATGCGGCGCAGCATCTCGGCCTGGTCGGGCACGTCGTACTCGTAGGTGTTGACGAAATCGGTGACTTCCACCGCGTAGATCGCGGTGATCGCAGCGATGTCGGCCGGGCCGGCATCACGGATGAGGACGGCCATGGCAGGTCTCCGGCTCAGTCGATGTAGCGCTTGAGCAGGTCACCGTACGCATCGATGCGACGGTCGCGCAGGAACGGCCAGATGCGGCGCACATGCTCGCTGCGCTGCAGGTCCACGTCGCAGACCAGCACGGTGGCATCGGTGCCGGCTTCGGCGATGAATTCGCCCTGCGGGCCGAGCACGTGGCTGTTGCCCCAGAACTGGATGCCCGACGCGCCCAGCGGCGAGGCTTCGTGGCCCACGCGGTTGCAGCTCAGCACCGGCAGGCCGTTGGCCACGGCGTGGCCGCGGTGGCTCAGCACCCAGGCATCGCGCTGGCGGGTCTTCTCGTCCTGCACGTCGTCCGGGTCCCAACCGATGGCGGTGGGGTAGAGCAGCAGTTCGGCACCGGCCAGCGCCATCAGGCGCGCCGCTTCCGGGTACCACTGGTCCCAGCACACCAGCACGCCAAGGCGGCCCACCGAGGTGTCGATCGGGGTGAAGCCGATGTCGCCCGGGGTGAAGTAGAACTTCTCGTAGAAGCCCGGATCATCCGGAATGTGCATCTTGCGGTACTTGCCCAGCAGGGTGCCGTCCTTCTCGAAGACCACGGCGGTGTTGTGGTACAGGCCGGCGGCGCGGCGCTCGAACAGCGAGCCGACCAGCACCACGCCATGCTTCTTCGCCAGTGCGCCCAGGCGCTCGGTGCTCGGGCCCGGAATCGGCTCGGCCAGGTCGAACTCGTCGACCGACTCGTGCTGGCAGAAGTACGGGCCGTTGTGCAGTTCCTGCAGCAGCACCAGTTTCGCGCCCTGCGCAGCCGCCTCGGCCACGCGTGCTTCGATCACCGCCAGGTTGGCGGCGGCGTCACCGTGGTTGCGCTCCTGGATCAGGGCGACGGTAAGGGGGCTGCGCGAGTTCATGCGGGGTGTTCCTGCGGGGGAAAACCAGCATGTTAGCGCGGATGGACGGCGACGGCGTGTCGCGCGCTGAATGGCCGGTGTTGTAGAGCCGAGCCCATGCTCGGCTGCGTTCTGCTTCGATCGCGCGAGCGGCCAGCCGAGCGTGGGCTCGGTTCTACAAAAAGCCAGTCGAGCATGGCTCGACTCTACAAGGGGAGCGCCGGGCGGGGCCCAGCGGCATCCGTCAGGCCTTCAACAGCCCTTCCGGCAGCTGCATGGTGATGCAGTGCAGGCTGCCGTTCTGCCAGATCAGCGAGCGGCAGGGTACCTGCACGATCTCGCGGCCCGGGTGGGCCTGGGCCAGCACGTCGCGTGCCAGGTCATCGGCCGGGTCGCCGTAGGCCGGCATCAGCACCGCGCCGTTGACGATCAGGTAATTGGCGTACGACGCAGCCAGGCGGCGGCCTTCGTCGATCACCGGCTGTGCCCACGGCAGCGGGAACAGGCGGTACGGCTGGCCATCCTTGGTGCGCAGCGCGGCCAGCTCGTTGCCCATCGCCTGCAGTTCGGCGTAATGCGAGTCGGCCTCGTCGTCGCAGGCCTGGTAGACGATGCTGTCAGGCGAGGCGAAACGGGCGAGGGTATCGATGTGGGCGTCGGTGTCGTCGCCTTCCAGGTAGCCGTGGTCCAGCCACAGCACGCGGTCCTGCTGCAGCCAGTCGGCCAGGTCCGCGGTCAGGCTGGCGCGGTCGCGGTCCGGGTGGCGCTCGTGCAGGCACTTCCAGGTGGTCAGCAGGGTGCCTTCACCGTCGGTCTCGATGCCGCCGCCTTCCAGCGCGAACGGAATGCTGCGCACCGGTGCGTCGTTGAACACGCCGGCCTGGTCGAGCGCGCCCACCAGCTGGTCGTCCAGGGTGGCGTCGAACTTGCCGCCCCAGCCGGTGAAGCGGAAGTCCAGCAGCTGGAAGCTGCCGTCGGCGCGGCGCAGGGTGATCGGGCCGGAGTCGCGCAGCCAGGTATCGTCATAGGCCGCCGTGGTGAAGCGGACCCGCTCCATGTCGATGCGGTTGGAGCGCAGCCGCATTTCGGCATAGGTCTCCACATCGTCGTCGGCCACGCAGATCAGCACCGGCTGGAAGCGGGTGATGGCCGCGACCAGCGCGATGTAGGTCTCCTCCACCTGGCCCAGGCGGTCGGCCCAGTCGGTGTCGGCGGTGGGCCAGGCAATCAGGACGCCGCTCTGGGCTTCCCATTCGGCAGGAAAACGAAGGGTCTGGTTCATGGTCTCGCTACACAGGCCCGCCAGCGGCGGGTAGGGGGTTCAGCGGATCGGCGGCTTCGGGCCGATCTCGTTCGGATCCGCCTTGTTGGCCACCACGTCGATCACCTTCTGCTTCTCGAAGTAGACGGTGAACTGCGGGTAGACCCAGCGGTTGATGGTCGGCCACTGGCGCTTCTGCCCGCCGCGCGGCTGCAGCTGCTCGCTCGGCGCGCCGAACTGCGACTGCACCTGCTGCATGCTCTGGCCACGGACGGGCAGGGCACCGGCCGGCTTTTCAGCGGCGCGGTCGACCAGCAGGGTATCGGCCAGCGCCGGCGTGGCGGCGGCCAGGGTGGCCAGGACGGCCAACGTGCTCAGGTAACGCTTCATCTCGATCTACTCCCCAGTGGTCAAGAAAGGCGATTACAGCAAAAAACGGCAGGAAAAAAAGCTGCGTGCAACAAAAAACCGCCCGAAGGCGGTTTTTTGCATCGGGTCGGTCCCGCGTGGGACCAGCCGCGGCCCGGAGGCCGTGAGGCTTAGCGCTGACGCGCCTTGAAACGCGGGTTCGACTTGCAGATGACGAAGATCTTGCCACGACGACGGACGACCTTGCAGTCGCGGTGACGGGCCTTCGCCGACTTCAGGGAGGACAGGATTTTCATGGCATACCTCGGCGTAAACAGTAGTTGTTCGGGTGGAGCGTGGCCGCGATATGCGCAAGACAATCGGCAGTTGGCGCTCGTTCAAGCCCGCCATTCTACCGGGCTTTTTGTCGTCGTTTCAAGTGGTTGCGCGAAAGTCTCTGCGCGGGGCCTTGGGCAGGGGCTAGAATGGCCCCTTCACACGCGCTAGGACCCCCATGAATCCACTCGCTCCCGTCCTGACCATCGACGGCCCTTCGGGGGCCGGCAAGGGTACCATCAGCCGCATCGTGGCGCGCCGCCTGGGCTGGCATTACCTGGATTCAGGCGCCCTGTACCGGGCGGTGGGCGTGGCCGCGAGCTGGGCCGACATCGATACCTCCGATGCCTCGGCACTGGTGCGCTGCACCTTCGACACCCACGTTCAGTTTGTTGAACAGGGTGAATCGATGCGGGTCATGGTCAACGGCACCGACGCCACCGACGAGCTGCGCCTGGAGACCACCGGCGCGCTGGCCTCGGCCATTGCCGCCATTCCTGAGGTCCGTGCAGCCCTGAAGGAGCGCCAGCGCGCATTCAGGGAGCTGCCGGGCCTGGTCGCCGACGGCCGCGACATGGGCACGGTGATCTTCAAGGACGCTCCCTACAAGGTCTTCCTGACCGCCAGTGCCGAGGAGCGCGCCGAACGCCGGCATAAGCAGTTGAAAGACAAGGGGGTTTCTGTTAACTTTGAAGACCTCCTGCGCGAGATCATGGCCCGCGACGCCCGTGATGCCCAGCGTACCGTGGCGCCCCTGAAGCCGGCAGACGATGCTGTCCTCATCGACACCACAGGCATCGGCATCGATGATGTCGTTGCCCGAGTGATGGATCTGCTTCCGGTTCCGGCTGCCTGATCCGTTCGCGCGGGAGTGCCACCAGCAACACCGGTGGTGGTCGCGCATAGCAGTGCTGTACCAGCTCCGTCGCGCAATGATGCGTGGCGGTTTTCCTACTACACACGACCTGCTTTTCCGGGGTCGACCAACAGGCGGGCGGTAACGGTCTTCAGTGGGGCATGTCCCCGGAAGGAAGCCAACCGACCCATGTGTCCAACAGAGTAAATCTAATGACCGAATCATTTGCCGAACTGTTTGAAGCCAGCCAGGCCAACCTGGCCAAGCTGAAGCCGGGCGCCATCGTCAGCGGTACCGTTGTTGAAGTCCGCGGCGACGTCGTGGTGATCAACGCTGGCCTGAAGTCCGAAGGCATCGTGCCGATCGAACAGTTCCGTAACGACGCTGGCGAAATCGACGTCGCCGAAGGCGACATCGTCAAGGTCGCCCTCGACTCCATCGAGAACGGCTTCGGCGAAACCGTCCTGTCGCGCGAGAAGGCCAAGCGCGCGATGGTGTGGGACGAGCTGGAAGAAGCGTTGGAAAAGAACGAAACCATCACCGGCCGCATCAGCGGCAAGGTCAAGGGTGGTTTCACCGTGGACATCAAGGATGTCCGCGCCTTCCTGCCGGGTTCCCTGGTCGATGTGCGCCCGGTGCGCGATCCGGCCTACCTGGAAGGCAAGGAACTCGAGTTCAAGCTCATCAAGCTGGACCGCAAGCGTAACAACGTCGTGGTTTCGCGCCGCGCTGTCGTCGAAAGCGAGCACTCGGAAGAGCGCGAGCAGCTGATGGACAAGCTGCAGGAAGGCGCGATCCTGAAGGGTGTCGTCAAGAACCTGACCGACTACGGCGCGTTCGTGGACCTGGGTGGTATCGACGGCCTGCTGCACATCACCGACATGGCATGGAAGCGCGTGCGCCATCCGTCCGAAGTCGTGAACGTCGGCGACGAGCTGGACGTGCGCGTGCTGAAGTTCGACCGCGAGCGCAACCGCGTTTCGCTGGGCCTGAAGCAGCTGGGCGAAGATCCGTGGGATAACATCGCCCGTCGTTACCCGGCCAACAGCCGCGTCTTCGGCAAGGTCTCCAACGTCACCGATTACGGCGCGTTCGTTGAGATCGAGCCGGGCGTCGAAGGCCTGGTGCACGTCTCCGAGATGGATTGGACCAACAAGAACGTCAACCCGTCCAAGGTTGTGCAGGTTGGTGACGAAGTCGAAGTGATGGTGCTGGACGTCGATGAAGAGCGTCGCCGTATCTCGCTGGGCATGAAGCAGGTTGCCGCCAATCCGTGGGAAACCTTCGCTGCCACCCACAAGAAGGGTGACAAGGTGTCGGGCCAGATCAAGTCGATCACCGACTTCGGCATCTTCATCGGCCTGGACGGCGGCATCGACGGTCTGGTTCACCTGTCCGACATCAGCTGGGCGACCACTGGCGAAGACATCGTTCGCAACTTCAAGAAGGGCGATACCCTGGACGCCGTCGTCCTGGCTGTCGATCCGGAGCGCGAGCGCATCTCCCTGGGCGTGAAGCAGCTGGAGCAGGATCCGTTCGGCCAGTACATGGCTGCCAATCCGAAGGGCTCCAAGGTCGAAGGCGTGGTGAAGGAAGTCGACGCCAAGGGCGCGATCATCGAGCTGGCTGACGGCATCGAAGGTTACGTCTCGGCACGCGACATCGCCAACGAGCGCGTTGACGATGCCACCCAGCACCTGAAGGTCGGCGACAAGGTCGAAGCCAAGTTCGTTGGCATGGACCGCAAGGGCCGTACCCTGCAGCTGTCGATCAAGGCCAAGGACGACGCGGAAATGCGCGAAGTGCTGGAGGAATACCAGTCCTCCTCGGCTGCCAGCGGCACCACCCAGCTGGGCGCGCTGCTGCGTGCACAGCTGAGCGGCAACAAGTCCGAGTAATCGGCCTTACGCTGTACGTTGTTTCCTGGACGGCCCGGGCATCCTGCCCGGGCCGTTTCAGGGTGAGTGACCCCTGATGTGAGCCGGCAATGACCAAATCCGAACTGATCGAAATCCTCGCGCGCCGCCAGGCGCACCTGAAGGCCGATGATGTCGATCTGGCGGTGAAGTCGTTGCTGGAAATGATGGGCGGTTCCCTTTCTGCAGGGGATCGCATCGAAATCCGTGGCTTTGGCAGCTTCTCGCTGCACTACCGTCCGCCGCGCCTGGGCCGCAACCCCAAGACCGGCGAATCGGTCGCCCTGCCGGGCAAGCACGTTCCCCATTTCAAGCCGGGCAAGGAACTGCGTGAGCGGGTCAGCAGCGTGCTGCCGCTGGACGCCGATCCGGCCTGAGTGTCCCGTCGCGTCACCGCGTGCGAATACCGCGGCGAGTCGGATAAGCTACGACCTCCTGCCACTGGAGCTGTCGCATGAAAGTTTTTCGTCTGCTGGTCCTGCTGGCTGTTCTGATCCTTGGTCTGATCATCGGTGCGGTCAACATGACGGCCATGTCGATCAACCTGCTGTTTACCCAATTGAACACGTCCGTCGGCGTGGCGCTGATTGCCGCCCTGCTGATCGGTGTCGTGGTCGGTGCTGGCCTGGTGCTGGTAAGCGTGGTCATTCCGCTCTACAGCCAGCTGCGCCGTGCCAACAAGTCGGCGGTTGCACCGTCGGCGCCGGTGGCCCCCTCCCAATCGTTTGATGGACGTTGATCGAAGATGGAATTCGTTTCCGAGTGGTTCTGGTTCTTCCTGTTCCTTCCCTTGGCGGCGCTGGCCGGCTGGGTCATTGGACGGCGCGGCGGGCAACGCCATGGCGACAACCAGGTCAGCCACCTGTCCAGCACCTATTTCCGCGGCCTGAACTATCTGCTCAACGAGCAGCCGGACAAGGCCATCGAGCTGTTCCTGCACATTGCCGAGCTGGACAAGGAAACCTTCGAGACCCAGGTCGCGCTGGGCCACCTGTTCCGCCGTCGCGGTGAAGTGGACCGCGCGATCCGCTTGCACCAGGGCCTGGTCAACCGCAACGACCTGAGCGACGCGCAGCGCGTGCAGGCCCTGCTGGCGCTGGGCGAGGACTACATGAAGTCCGGCCTGCTGGACCGCGCCGAAACCGTGTTCACCGAACTGGCCCAGCTGGACCAGCGTGCACCGCAGGCGCTCAAGCACCTGATCGGCATCTACCAGGCCGAGCGCGACTGGGAAAAGGCCATCGACAACGCCACCCGCTTCGAGGATGTCACCGGCGAGCCGATGGGCAAGCTGATCGGGCAGTTCGAATGCGAGCTGGCCGAGCGCTTCCGTGGCGCCGGCAAACTGGAAGAGGCGAGGGCGGCCATCGCCCGCGCCTACCAGGCCGATGCGATGTCGGTGCGTGCCGGCATCATCGAAGGCCGCCTGGAAACCGATGCCGGCAATGCCGAGGCCGCCGTGCGCGCCTTCGAGCGTGCCGCGCGCAACGATCCCGAGTACCTGCCCGAGCTGCTGCCGGCGCTGATGGAGAACTACCGCAAGGTGGGCGACCTCGGCGGCGCGCGTGCGTTTCTGTCGGAGATGACCGAGCACTACCGCGGCATCGCCCCGGTGCTGGCACTGACCCGCCTGATGGAAGAGCAGGAGGGTGTGGCTCCGGCGCGCGCCTACCTGGGCCGGCAGCTGAAGGATCGCCCGTCGGTGCGCGGCGAATCGGCGCTGATCGACCTGACCCTGGCCGAAGGCGCGGACTCCACCGCCACCCTGCACGACCTCAAGCACATCACCGACCAGCTGCTGGTGCGCAACCCGGCCTACCGCTGCACGCGCTGCGGCTTCGGTGCGCGTACCCACCACTGGCAGTGCCCGAGCTGCAAGGAATGGGGCACGGTCAAGCCGCTGCTGAACTACGCGGTGCTCTGAGCCATGGCTTGGCTGGTGATGGCCGCGCTGCTGGGGCTGGCCCTGCTCAGCGCCGCACTGACCTGGGCGGCGCGTGGCTACGCGCTGCGCCGCCGGCTGATGGACCAGCCCGGCGAACGCCGCAGCCATAGCGTGGCGACCCCGCGCGGCGGTGGCATCGCCATCGTCATCAGCCTGCTGGTGGCCGCGGTTGCTGCCATGTGGGCGTGGCCGGTGGCGATGCCCAGCCTGCTGGTCGCCAGCCTCGGCCTGGTGCTGGTGGCGGGCATCGGCTGGTGGGACGACCACCGGCCCCTGCCGGCGCTGCGCCGCCTGCTGGTCCATTTCATCGCCGCCGGCCTGCTGGCCGCGCTGGTCAAGGTGCAGGGCGGCAGCTGGCTGCTGGCCCTGCTGGTACTGGTGTTCACCGCCTCGCTGATCAACATCTGGAACTTCATGGATGGGATCAACGGCATCGCCAGCAGCCAGGCGGTCGTTGCTGCACTCGGCTTCGCCATCGTGCTGCCGTGGCCGTATTCGCTTGTCGCCATCGTGCTGGGCCTGGCCTGCGTGGGTTTTCTGCCATTCAACTTCCCGAAAGCGCGCATTTTCATGGGCGATGTGGGCAGTGGCGCGCTGGGCTATGCGGTCTCGGTGGTGCTGGCCGTGGCCGCGCTACGTACGGAAATCAACTGGTTGCTGCTGCTGGTGCCCATTTCCCCGTTCCTTGTGGACGCGGGCTTCACGCTGTTGGCGCGCATCCTTTCCGGACAGCGCTGGATGGAACCCCACACCCAGCACGTCTACCAACGCGCGGTGCAGGCAGGAGCCAGCCACGCCCAGGTAACAGGGATGTACTTTGTTGTAGGCCTGTTCAGCATCACAGTGTTCTATGTTTGCACCAGATTGCAGCCGAGGTGGGAGGCTGTCGTAGCGGTCGCGTGGATTTCCGCGCTGGCCCTGCTTTGGCTCCTCCTGCGCAATGGATTGCGCAACCGATAAGGAATTACGCGAAATATGTCTTCACCCTGGCGGGACAGAATTCTTGGCCTGTTGCCTCGCACGGCCATCGTCTGCCATGACCTGTTCATGGTCTGGGCCTGTTGGCAGCTGCTGCATGCCGGCCGTTACTCCATCCTGCCTGACGCCCCGTCGCTGCCCCTGTGGAACGTGGATACGACGCTGGTGCTGGCGCTGCAGGGCATCGTCTTCTGGCGCGTGGGCCTGTACCGCGGCCTGTGGCGGTTCGCCAGCGTCAGCGACCTGCTGAACATCTTCAAGGCCAGTTTCGTCGGCCTGGTCGCCATCGTCCTGGTATTGGCCTGGAAGCGTTTCAACGGCGTGCCGCTGTCGGTGCTGGTGATCTATCCGTTCGCGCTGTCGGCGCTGCTGGGCGCGCCGCGCCTGCTGTACCGCGCGTGGAAGGACTACCAGGCGCTGCAGTCCGATTCGACCGCGCGTCGCGTGCTGATCCTGGGCGCCGGCCAGGCCGCCGAGACCCTCGTGCGCGACCTGCGCCGCTCGGGCAACTTCGAGCCGGTCGGCCTGCTGGATGATGCCCCGCACCTGCGTGGCGCCAAGCTGCAGAGCCTGCCGATCCTGGGCACCCTCGATGATGCCCCGGCCGTGGCCCGCGAAACCGCGGCCAAGCTGCTGGTCATCGCCATTCCGTCGTTGGATGCGGTGGGCATGCAACGCGTGGTGGCCATCTGCGAGAGCACCGGCATCCCGTTCCGCACCGTGCCCAAGCTGAGCGACATCCTGCAGGGCCAGTCACTGCCGGGCCAGCTGAAGGAAGTGGCCATCGAGGACCTGCTCGGCCGCAAGCCGATCATGCCGGACTGGAACCTGATCCGCGGCTGGCTGGGCGGGCGCACGGTGATGGTCACCGGTGCCGGCGGCTCGATCGGTTCGGAGTTGTGCCGCCAGTGCGCGCGCCACGGTGCCGGGCGCATCGTCATGCTGGAAATGAGCGAGCTGCTGCTGCTGACCATCGAGGCCGAGCTGCGCCGCAGCTTCCCAGACGTAGAGATCGAAGCCGTGCTCGGCGACGTCGGCGACCCGGCGGTGATGCGCCACGCGCTGTCGTTGCACCCGGTCGATACCGCGTTCCATGCGGCCGCGTACAAGCATGTGCCGGTGCTGGAGCGCCAGCTGCGCGAAGCCGTGCGCAACAACATCCTGGCGACCGAGAACGTGGCGCGGGCGTGCATGGAAGCGGGCGTCGAGCATTTCGTGTTCATCTCCACCGACAAGGCGGTCGACCCGGTCAACGCACTGGGCGCCAGCAAGCGCTACGCCGAGATGATCTGCCAGAGCCTGGACCAGAAGTCGACGCGCACCCGTTTCGTGACCGTGCGCTTCGGCAACGTGCTCGACTCGGCCGGCAGCGTGGTGCCGCTGTTCCGCGAGCAGATCCTGCGCGGCGGCCCGATCACGGTGACCGATCCGGAAGTGACCCGTTACTTCATGACGATCCCCGAAGCCTGCCAGTTGATCCTGCAGGCGGCGGCATCGGCATCGCACGGTGCCATCTACACCCTGGACATGGGTGAGCCGGTGCCGATCCGCGTGCTCGCCGAACAGATGATCCGCCTGGCCGGCAAGCAGCCGTACAAGGACATTCCGATCATCTATACCGGGCTGCGTCCGGGCGAGAAGCTGCACGAGACGCTGTTCTATTCGGACGAGGACTACCGGCCGACCTCGCACCCCAAGGTGCTGGAGGCTGGCGTGCGCACGTTCTCGCGCGACATCGTGCTGGGCAACGTGCCGAGACTGCGTGACGCTATCGCCGAGTACGACACTGATACGATTCGGGACATCCTGTTCGCGACCATGCCGGAGTTCTCTCCGATTGAACAGGACGCTTACATCTCCTCCGCTAAAGTGGTTCCCTTTCCGGCACGTGAGGCCAATAGGCACTAAATGAGCAAGCGAATTCGTAAGGCTGTTTTTCCAGTGGCAGGGCTCGGGACGCGCTTTTTGCCGGCAACCAAGACGGTTCCGAAGGAAATGCTGCCGATCATCGATCGTCCGCTTATCCAATATGCCGTTGATGAGGCCATCGAGGCAGGTTGTGACACCCTGATCTTCATCACCAACCGCTACAAGCACGCCGTCGCCGATTACTTCGACAAGGCGTACGAGCTTGAGCAGAAGCTGGAGCGTGCGGGCAAGCACGAGCAGCTCGAGATGATCCGCCACGTTTTGCCCGAGGGTGTGCGCGCGGTCTTTGTGACCCAGGCCGAAGCGCTGGGCCTGGGCCATGCGGTGCTGTGTGCGAAGGCGGTGATCGGTGACGAACCGTTCGCCGTGCTGCTGCCCGACGACCTGATCTGGAACCGCGGCGACGGCGCGCTGAAGCAGATGGCCGACCTCAACGAGGCCAGCGGTGCCAGCGTGATCGCGGTGGAAGACGTGCCGCACGAGAACACCGCGAGCTACGGCATCGTGGCGACCGAGGCGTTCGACGGCCGCAAGGGCCGCATCTCGGAGATCGTGGAAAAGCCGAAGCCGGAGGACGCACCGAGCGACCTGGCCGTGGTCGGCCGGTACGTGCTGAGCCCGAAGATCTTCGAGCTGCTGGAATCCACCGGCACCGGCGCCGGCGGCGAGATCCAGCTGACCGATGCGATCGCTTCGCTGCTGGCGACCGAGGAAGTGGATGCTTACCGCTTTGAGGGCACCCGTTTCGACTGCGGCACCCATCTGGGTCTGGTTGAAGCGACGATCCGTTTTGCGCTGGAGAACAAGAAGCTGGCGAAGCCGGCGCGCGCGAAGCTGACGGAGATGCTGGCGGAAGAGTGAGGGTTTTCGAGCGCTCCGTGCAGCGCCTCCCTGTATAGCCTGGGAGGCGGGGGCGGGAAGGGCGGAATCAAGGGCAAGAGCAAAAGCAGAAAAAGGCAGCCCATGGCTGCCTTTTTCGTTTGGGGTTGCTTGTTGGGGTCAGATCCCTTTGCGCAGCAAAGGACTCTGACCCCGGCTCTACAGCAAGAGCATCCACGCATGGCGTGGATCTTATCTCTTGCCGATCTGGCACTTTAGGTGCCGAGAGCCCGGCGTGGGCGACCGTGTGGATCCAGGTCTTTCGACCGT
>NZ_QETL01000063.1:0-23221 GCF_003105135.1 Stenotrophomonas sp. SPM
CCACCGCCGGGCAGGCGGGCATCCAGCGCCGGGTGGCCGCTGGCCAGGTGGTCGCTGGCCGGCCCGGTGCGCGCCGGGCCACGCCACAGCTGGCGGCCGTCCAGCAGACGGTCGAGCGCGACGACGGCACCCATCAGCCGGTCCTCCAGAGGAGGTGCCGGACAGGCGGGAAGCGGCAGGAATGGGCGGGAACGACGGGCATGGAGCGAGTATCGATGGGCCGGGATCAGGGGCTGAGACCGACATGCTACTCGCCTTGTAAGTAGAATTACTAATGAAATTCCGGGATGGGATTTCAGGTTGATGAAGGCCAAAGGCAGCCACGCATGGCGTGGATCTACCGGGGAATCCCCGACCCCGTCGACCTGCGCGTTGCGCCGTTTGTTCAATCCCGGCCGGGGACGCGGGGGGCACTCTGCAGGCCCCTCACTCACGGCCTGCCGATGAAACGCTGGATCCTCCGCCTGTACGCCCCGTTGTTCCTGTCCGCCTTCGTCGTCGCCGCCATCGCCTGGGTCGGCCACCACCACGGCAACCCGCTGTGGCTGCTGGCCCTGCTCGCCCTCGCCCTCGCCATCGCCGTTTCATTCGTGGCCGAACGCCTCTGGCCTTACGACCCGGCGTTCAACCACGACCACGGCGATACGCCGTCGATCTCCACCTGCCAGGGCGCACCATCGCTGAGCAGCAGCTGGTGGGCGTAATGCGCGTGCGTGCCGCTGCCACCAGCGTGGCCCTGCAGCAGGGCGGCGTGTGCATCCAGCAGCAGGGTGCCAGTTCAGGGCAGGGCGGGGTGGGGCATGCCGCAACTGTAGATCCACGCCGTGCGTGGATGGACCTCCACCGGAATTGAATCCATGCAGATCCGCCCCCCGTGCCGACCAACGGTCGGCACCCACCACCATCAGCAGCAGCCTCTATCAGCAGCAAGTTCCAACAGCTCGCAGGAAACTGTCGAAGGCGGGGTGGGTCCGGTTGAGGGGGTGTGAGCGGCATGGATGCCGCGACCAAGCCCCCATCGATGGGTTTACGGCGTCCCCCTCAACCGGATCCACCCCGCCATCCCACGGAATGCAGGCTTTTGACGTTGACGTTGACGTTGACGTTGACGTCAGCGGGTGCCGGGCGGCAGCCCGGCCGCCCCATCACCGCCCGTGCGGATCCGGGCGATGGTGCACGTACTCGACCACGGTGCCATCGGGATGCACCGCATTGAACGCCGCGCCGGTGGGCACGACCTGCAGCGGGAAGATGATCTCAGCGCCGGCCGCCACCAGCCTGTCGTGATAGGGCCGCACATCATCGACCAGCAACGTGCCGGTGGTGGAGGTGAACGGTGCCAGCGCGTCATCGCTGCCTTCGATCAGCAGGAACGCACCGACCATGGCCAGGCGCAGGCCGGCATCGGGGAATGGAAAGCCGGCATCGGCCACCACGCCCTGCAGCTGCTCGTAGAACGCCACGCTGCGCTCCAGCTCGCCGGGAGTGACGAACACGCGGATCAGTACGCGCGGGCTGCGCTGGCTGGAAGTATCACAGCGGTCGCGCCAGAGGTGGTCGAAAGTGCGGTGTACGTTCATGGGCTCGGTCCATCGCCGGGAACTCCCATTATCGGCACGCCCCTGCGGCCCGCTGATGATCGCCGGTAATGGCCTGATAACCAGGGCCAGATGGGGGCCTGTGACTTAGGTCCTGTTGACAGTCATCAACGGCCTCGCCCAATCTTAATGGGATGGGCCGCTCGACGGCCCGGGCAGGCAGGTTGTCACGCCGGGAGGAGGGTCCCGCGCGCAGACCGGTCCGTCCCCTGGCCCGCGGTGTGTTGCCTGGCAACGCCCGCGCGGCATGAACGCTGCACCCTTCGGCGGCACTTTCCTTGGACCGATTGCCTTGGCAACGGAATTACGCCCGCCGATGAAAACGTTTACAAAGCCGCTTGCCCTGTCCCTTGCGCTGTCTGCCGCGCTGGCCGCCCCGGCCTGGGCCGACACGGCCGCCTTCACCGTGCTGACCCTGGACCAGACGCCGACCGCCGATGCCATTCCCGCCCTGGCTGCCCAGCTGAAATCCCTGCAGGTGGACGCCGTCAGCGTGCGCCAGGTGCAGCGCGGCATCGGCCAGGTCGATCCGCTGCAGCTGCTGGCCGATGGCCTGGGCTACGAATACCGCTTCATCGCCGCCGGCAAGGATGACGGCCAGACCCAGCAGGGCCAGGCCGTGCTGACCCGCCTGCCGATCGCCGCCGAATCCGGCCCCGACCAGCCGGGCCTGAACTACCTGCGCCTGGACGATGGCCGCCACACCGTGGCGCTGTACACCGATGCCGGTGCGGGCGCCGCGCGCCTGCCGGCCCTGGTCACCCGTTCGCGCCTGGGCGCACCGGCCGTGCTGCTGGGTGCGGTGGCCGGTGAATCGGCCAAGGCCGCCGGCTTCGATCCGGCACGCGTGGCCCTGGAAGCCGACGCCAGCTACTTCAGCGATGGCTTCCAGGCTGCCAGCAGCGCGCCGTTCAAGATCGATGGCAGCGCCCTGCGCGCGACCCTGCTGACCCTGGCCTACGTGGCCGACAAGGGCGGCGAGCAGCCGTGGATGGACACCACCCTCAACGCCGATGCGCGCGCTGCGCTGCTGCTGAAGGCGATGACCGAGGACGAGAAGTTCCAGATGCTGCACAGCTACTTCGGGCTGGGCAAGGACGGTGGCCCGCTGCCGGAAGGCGCGGTGGGTTCGGCCGGTTTCGTGCCGGCGGTGCCGCGCCTGGGCATTCCGGCGCAGCAGTCGGCCGATGCCGGCGTGGGCGTGACCAACCCGGGCGGCATCCGTCCGGGTGACTTTGCCACCGCGATGCCGTCCGGCCCGTCCACCGCCTCCAGCTGGAACCGCGAAGTGGCCTTCGCCGGTGGCGCGACCATGGGCCGCGAAGCGTGGCAGCAGCGCTTCAACATCCTGCTGTCAGGCAGCGTCAACCTGCAGCGTGACCCGCGCAACGGTCGCAACTTCGAATACGCCGGTGAAGACCCGCTGCTGGCTGGTTCGATGGTCGGCGCGCTGATCCAGGGCGTGCAGAGCCAGCACGTGATCTCCTCGATGAAGCACTTCGCGCTGAACGACATGGAGACCCGCCGCAACTTCCACGACGTGCGCATCGGCGAACAGGCCATGCACGAATCGGACCTGCTGGCCTTCGAGATCGCGCTGGAAGCCGGTCGCCCGGGCGTGGCGATGTGCTCGTACAACAAGATCAACGGCACCTACGGCTGCGAGAACGGCTATCTGATGAACCAGGTGCTGAAGCAGGAATGGAAGTTCCCCGGTTTCGTGATGTCCGACTGGGGTGGCGTGCACAGCGGTTCGAAGGCGGCGCTGGCCGGCCTGGACCAGCAGTCGGCCGGTGAAGTGTTCGACGCGGCGGTGTTCTTCGACGAACCGCTGCGCCTGGCCGTGCACGGCGGCGTGGTGCCGCAGGCGCGCCTGAACGACATGGTGACGCGCATCCTGCGCACGATGTTCCTGCATGGCAACTTCGACAATCCGCCGCAGCACCAGAAGGTGGATGCCGAAGCCGGCTACGCCGTTGCCCAGCGCACGGTGGAAGAAGGCAGCGTGCTGCTGCGCAATGAAGGCAACCTGCTGCCGCTGGCCGACAGCGTGAAGCGCATCGTCATCATCGGTGGCCATGCCGACAAGGGCGTGATCGGTGGTGGTGGTTCGTCGATGGTGGGCGTGACCGCCAAGGGCACCAACGCAGTGCCGGGCGTGATGCCGACCACCTGGCCGGGTCCGGTGATCTTCCACCCGTCCTCGCCGTTGGAATCGCTGCGTGCAGCGCGTCCGGACGCGACCATCGAGTATGTGGACGGCAGCAACGCCGCTGCGGCGGCCAAGGCAGCCGCGCAGGCCGACGTAGCCATCGTATTCGCCACCCAGTGGGCGGCCGAATCGGTGGACCTGCCGGACATGCAGCTGCCCGACAACCAGGACGCGCTGATCTCGGCGGTGGCCAAGGCCAACCCGAAGACCGTGCTGGTGCTGGAAACCAACGGCCCGGTGCGTACCCCGTGGCTGGCGCAGGTGCCGGCGATGCTGCAGGCCTGGTACCCGGGCATCCGCGGTGGTGAAGGCATCGCCGCGCTGCTGACCGGCCAGGCAAACCCGTCCGGCCGCCTGCCGGTGACCTGGGTGGTGGACGAATCGCAGCTGCCGCGCCCGCACATCGACGGCCTGGGCTTCAAGCCGAAGAAGGAATTCGGCGACGTGTTCGATTTCGATATCGAAGGCGCCAACGTCGGCTACAAGTGGATGGCCGCCAAGGGCCTGACCCCGACCTTCGCGTTCGGCCACGGCCTGTCCTACACCTCGTTCGCCTATGAAAACCTGAAGGTGAGCGTGGAAGGTTCGCGCCTGGTCGCCAGCGTGGACATCCGCAACACCGGCAAGCGCGCCGGTGCGGACGTGGCCCAGCTGTACCTGAAGCTGCCGGCCGGCAGCAGCACGCCGATCCGCCTGATCGGCTACGACAAGGTGCAGCTGCAGCCGGGCGAACAGCGCCGCATCCGCATCGAAGCCGAGCCGAAGACCCTGGCCCACTACGATGCGCAGGCGCGCCAGTGGAAGATCGTCGGCGGTACCTACCAGGTGCAGCTGTCGCGCAACGCGGCCGAACCGCTGCAGACGGTGGACGTGCAGCTGGCGGAGCAGGTGCTGCGCTGATCCAGCGGGTTATTGATGTTCGAAGAAACGGCCCCGAAAAGGGGCCGTTTCTTTTTATGGGATGCCGCTGCGCTCACCGGGCATGGCCCGGCGCTACCCGGTCACGGTATCCCCGGCGGGCGCCATCATCAGCCCGGCGTGCCGGTGAACCACCCGCGCAGGAAATCGATCAACTGGCGAACCTTCGGCGAGGGCTGCGTGCTGTGCGGGTAGACGGCGTAGACGCTCTGCTGCGGGAAACGGTGCTGGCGCAGCACCGGCCGCAGGCGGCCGTGGGCCAGGTCGTCCTCGATCAGCCAGCGCGGCAGCACGGTAACGCCTGCACCGGCCAGAGCGAAGGCGCGCAGGCTGCTGGCCCCGTCCACGCGCACCACGGCATTGCCCGGATTGGTTGCAAACAATGCGTCGCTGCCGTCGGGCGCCACTACCGGCACATCGGCCAGGCGCGGATAGCCGAGGCGGGGCAGGGCGCCCAGCTGCACCGGGTCATCGGCCGCATCGGCAGAGGACAGGCGCGCCAGCAGCGACGGTGCGGCCACCGCGCACAGCGGGTGCCGCTCCAGTTCGCTGGCATGCAGGCCTGAATCCGGCAGGCGGCCAAGGCGGATCGCCACGTCGAAACGCTCGGGAATCAGGTCGGCCGGTGCCGGCGACGTGGACAGATGCAGCTGCAGCGCCGGATGCCGCGCGCGGAATGCCTCCAGCGCCGGGATCAGCCGCAGCTGCGCGTATTCCGGCGTGGTGGTCATGCGCAGCGTACCCTGCAGCTGGTGCTGGTCGCGGCGCGCGGCATCGATCGCCGCCTGGGCCGCATCCAGTGCCTGCACGCAATGCTGCAGGAACTGTTCACCGGCCTCGGTCAGGGCCAGATGGCGGGTACTGCGCAGCAGCAGGGTCACCCCCAGTTCCTGCTCCAGCCGCTTCAGGTTGAAGCTGACCACCGCGCGGCTGAGACCGAGGCGGTCGGCGGCCGCTGTGAGGCTGCCGGCGTCGACCACGGCGCGGAAGATGTCAAAGCGATCAAGGCTGACCATGGCGATTCGTTGTCAAAACATATTTGACAGTGTTGCAGCTGCTGTCGTGTTTTTCCAACAACCATCAAAAGGCATGATCGCCGCTTCCCCGCTGGAGCGACGCCGATGCCATCCCCCCGCCTGCGCCACGAGGCGATCTTTCTGCTGGTGTTCGCCCTGGACCTGGTCAACATGTTCATCGCCACGGTTGCCTACCCCGCGCTGGCGGCCGAGCTGCATGCGGATGTCGGAATGCTGGCGTGGGTCGGCACGGCCTACATGCTGGGACTGAGCGTGGTGATTCCGCTGGCACCGTGGCTGGCCGCGCGCTGTGGCGAGCGCCGTCTGCTGCTGGTGGCGCTGCTGCTCTTCGCGCTGGCGGCGGCCTTCGCCGGTGCGGCGCCGGGCATCGGCTGGCTGCTGGGCTGGCGGCTGCTGCAGGGCCTGGCCGGTGGACTGCTGATCCCGGTCGCGCAGGCTGCGGCCTACCGGCAGTGCAGCCCTGACCAGCGCGGCGCGCTGACCCGCCGCATCCTGCTGGTGGCGCTGCTGGTTCCGGCAATGGCACCGGCGCTGGGTGGGCTGCTGGTGCAGTGGCTGTCCTGGCGCGGCGTGCTGTGGGCCAGCCTGCCGCAGGCACTGGCGGCGATGGGTCTGGTGCTGGCATGGATGCCGGCCGATGGTGAGCGCACCGCACCCCGGCTGCAGGCCTATGCGCTGGCCACGGCGATGAGCGCGCTGGGCGTGCTGCTGCTGGCGCTGACCTGGCTGGGCGAGCCAGGCCATCGGATTGCCGGTGCTGTGCTGTTGCTGCTGGCGCTGGTGCTGGCGACCGCCCACCTGCGCCACGCACGTCGGCAGGCACAGCCGCTGCTGCGCTGGTCGATGCTGTCCCATCGCGGGCTGCGGCTGGCGATGCTGGTCTATCTGGCCGTGCCGGGCGTTTTCATCGGCAGCCAGCTGGCCAGCACGTTGCAGCTGCACCAGGCCGGTTACAGCGCCGCACGCATCGGTGCGCTGATGCTGCCGTGGGCGCTGGCCTCGGCGCTGGCCATCACCGGCAGCCATCGCCTGCTGGCGCGGTTCGGGCCTGCGGCAGCGCTGCGTGGCGGGATGTTGCTGCAGGCGTCGGGCCTGCTGCTGATGGCCCTGCTGCCGCAGCCGTCCTTCGCGCTGGCGGCACTCCTGTTCGCGCTGATGGGGGCGGGCGGCAGCCTGTGCAGCAGTACCGCGCAGACGCTGGCCTTCCATGGTGTAGAGGCAGAAGCGCTGGGTGATGCCAGTGCACTGTGGAATCTCAACCGACAGCTCAGCTTCTGTCTTGGCACCGCCGCCATCGCGCTGCTGCTGGCCCTGGCCATGCAGTGGCTGCCGGCGCGGGCCACCGGTGTGGCGCTGGGCCTGGCCGCTTTCCTTACCCTGCTGCCGATGGCGCTGTTGCGCCGCACGCAGCCCCTGACACTTGCGCAACCGGAGCATGCCTGATGCAACAAACAGCCGAACATGAAATCCACGAACTGCACGACACACTGCAGGCCTGGTTCCGCGCCGAAGTCGCCGCTGAAGCACTCGACGAACTGATGGCGCATTTCTGCGCCGACTTCAGCATGGTCGGCATTGCCGGGCGGCGGCTGGATCGGCAGGCGGTACAGGCGTTGTTCGTGGGTGGGCATGGTGCGCGCCCCGGCCTGCGCATCGCCATCGACGCCGTGCAGGTGATTGACGCGCCGTCACCGCTGGCCGTGCTGCGCTATCGCGAGGGGCATGCGGTGGGTGATGGGGCGGTCGCGTGGCGGGAGTCGCTGGCGGTGCTGCGGCAGGAACAGGGGCGTTGGCGCTGGTTGGCGCTGCATGAGGTTCAATCGGGCTGACGGATCCGCCGGGCATGGCCCGGCGCTACCTCGGGGCGCGGATCGGATCCGCCGGGCATGGGACGCCGCCCCTCGGGGCCGCGGGTCGGTAGCGCCGGGCCCTGCCCGGCGAGCGCTCCGATGCCACACGGCACATGTGCCATCAGTCCTGCCCCCAAAGAGCGCAGAACGCAAAGCCTGCACACACTTCACCGGGCAGGGCAGGAGTAGGCTTGGGACTTTCCTGTCGGGAGGGGTTTCCATGCGTGTGCGTGCCGTTGCTGTAGCGATCGCCCTTGGCCTGTCCAGCACCGTGCTGGCCGCCGATACCCCGCCGATGACCCCGGACATCAGCGGCAAGCCCTTCGTGGTCCCCGATGTTGGCCGTGACTATGACAAGCGCGTGGTGATGGTGCCGATGCGCGATGGCACCAAGCTGTACACCGTCATCGTGGTGCCCAAGGGCGCGCACAACGCGCCGATCCTGCTGACCCGCACGCCGTACGACGCGGCCGGCCGCGCCAGCCGCACCGATTCGCCGCGCATGCGCGACATGCTGCCGCAGGGCGATGAGGTGTTCGTCGATGGCGGCTACATCCGCGTCTTCCAGGACATCCGCGGCAAGTACGGTTCCGAAGGCGATTACGTGATGACCCGGCCGTTGCGCGGTCCGCTGAACAACACCAAGGTCGACCATTCCACCGATGCGTGGGATACCATCGACTGGCTGGTCAAGCACGTGCCGGAGACCAACGGCAAGGTCGGCATGCTGGGCTCGTCGTATGAGGGCTTCACGGTGGTGATGGCCTTGACCGACCCGCACCCGGCGCTGAAGGTTGCCGCACCGGAAAGTCCGATGGTCGACGGCTGGATGGGCGACGACTGGCTCAACTACGGCGCGTTCCGCCAGGTCAATTTCAATTACTTCGCGATGCAGACCGAGAAGCGCGGCAAGGGCACGCCGCTGCCCAGCCTCGGCTACGACGATTACAGCACTTTCCTGCGTATCGGTTCGGCTGGCGACTATGCGCACTTCACCGGCGTGGACCAGCTGACCTGGTGGAAGAAGCTGGTACAGCACCCGTCCTACGATGCCTTCTGGCAGGGCCAGGCGCTGGACGCGGTGATGGCGAAGACGCCGCTGAAAGTGCCGACCATGTGGCTGCAGGGCCTGTGGGACCAGGAAGACATGTGGGGCGCCAACCATGCCTACCAGGCGATGGAGGGCCGCGACTCCGGCAACACCCTCAACTATCTGGTGATGGGCCCGTGGCGGCACAGCCAGGTGAACTACACCGGTGACTCGCTGGGCGCGCTGAAGTTCGACGGTGATACTGCGCTGCAGTTCCGCCGCGACGTGCTCAAGCCGTTCTTCGACCAGTACCTGGTGGACGGCGCACCGAAGGCCGATACGCCGCCGGTATTGATCTACAACACCGGTGAAAACCATTGGGACCGCCTGCAGGGCTGGCCGCGCAGCTGCCAGAAGGAGTGCGCCGCAGCCAGCAAGCCGCTGTACCTGCGTGCCGGTGGCAAGCTGGCCTTCCAGGCGCCGGCGGCGGGCGAGGGTGACTTCGAGGAATACGTGTCCGACCCGGCCAAGCCGGTGCCGTTCGTGCCGCGTCCGGTGCGCTTCGGCGATCGTGACATGTGGACCACCTGGCTGGTGAAGGACCAGCGCTTCGTCGATGGTCGACCGGACGTGCTGACCTTCATCACCGAGCCGCTGAGCGAACCGCTGCGCATCGGTGGCGCGCCGGCGGTGCACCTGCAGGCGTCGACCAGTGGCACCGACAGCGACTGGGTGGTGAAGCTGATCGACGTGTACCCGGACCAGGATGCCTCGTCGCCGGAAATGGGTGGTTATGAGCTGCCGGTCTCGCTGGCGATCTTCCGCGGCCGCTATCGCGAGAGCTTCAGTGAGCCCAAGGCGCTGGTGGCCAACCAGGTGCAGCCGTACCGCTTCGACCTGCCCAATGCCAACCACGTGTTCCAGAAGGGGCACCGGGTGATGGTGCAGGTGCAGTCCAGCCTGTTCCCGCTGTACGACCGCAACCCGCAGACCTATGTGCCGAACATCTACCTGGCAAAGCCGGGGGATTACCAGAAGGCCACGCAGCGGGTCTGGCACAGCGCCGCACAGGCCAGTTACATCGATCTGCCGGTGTATTGAGGTTGGTGAGCGCGCCGGGCTCTGCCCGGCGGTGCATGCAACAGCGTGTCGACCAACGGTCGACACCCACCAGAGCGGAGGCCAATCCGCCAGAGCGCAGGTCACCCCACCTTCGAGGGCCCGGTACGCCAGCGGATGGGTACCAGGCCGAAGCGTTTGCGGAAGGCCGCTGCGAAGTTGCTCGGGTGGCGGTAGCCGGTCGCGGCCGCCGCCTGCTCGACGCTCCAGCCACGTTCGCGCAGGCCCTGCTCGGCGTGGTGCATGCGCTGTTCCTGCAGGTAATCGAACACCGAACAGCCATACTAGCGCGGGCCCGCCGCCGCAGCGACGGGCCGGGGACAATGGATTATGCGCCCAGTGCAGGGTAGTCGGTGTAGCCGTGTTCGCCGCCGCCATACAGGGTATTGGGGTCGAGGTCGGCCAGAGCGGCGCCGCTGCGCAGGCGTGCCACCAGATCGGGGTTGGCGATGAACGGTCGGCCGAAGGCCACCATGTCGGCGTAGCCGCTGGCAACGGCCTGCTCGGCACGCACGGCGTCGTAGCCGTTGTTGGCAATCCACGGGCCACGGAAACGCGCACGCAGGCCGGCGTAGTCGAAGGCGAGGTTGTCACGGTCGCCGCCAGTGGCCCCTTCGATGACATGGATGAAGGCCAGGCCCTCGATGGTGTCCAGGCGCTCCACCGCGCGGTCGAACAGCGGCTGCGGATTGCTGTCGTGCGCATCGTTGACCGGCGTGACCGGCGACAGGCGCACGCCGGTGCGGGCCGGGCCAATGGCTTCGGCCACCGCGCTGACCACTTCAAACAGCAGGCGCGTGCGGTTCTCGATGCTGCCACCATAGGCATCGCTGCGGTGGTTGCTGCCATCGCGCAGGAACTGGTCGATCAGGTAGCCATTGGCGGCGTGCACTTCCACGCCATCGAAGCCCGCGGCAATCGCGTTGCGCGCGGCGGTGCGGTAGTCCTCGATCAGCGCCGGGATTTCCTCGATGTCCAGTGCACGTGGCGCCGACACATCCTCGAAGCCATTGGCGGTGAAGGTCTTGCCATTGGCACGGATCGCGCTCGGTGCCACCGGCACTTCGCCTTCCGGCAGCAGGCTGGTGTGGGAGATGCGGCCAACGTGCCAGAGCTGCAGCACGATGCGGCCACCGGCGGCGTGCACCGCGTCGGTTACCGGCTTCCATCCAGCCACCTGCGCGTCGCTGTAGATGCCCGGGGTGTCGAGGTAGCCCTGGCCGAGCGGGCTGATCTGCGTTGCCTCGGCAATGATCAAGCCGGCGCTGGCACGCTGCTGGTAGTAAGTGATTGCCAGCGGTGAGGGCACGCGGTCGGGCAGCGCACGGTTGCGCGTCAGCGGTGCCATGGCGATGCGGTTGGCCACGGCGATATCGCCAAGGTGGGTGGGCGTGAACAGCAGATCGGCGGCAGGGCTCATTGAAGGTTCCACTGGGGGGAGAGGTGTGGCTTGGAGCATAAGCGCGAATGCGTTGCAGCGATGAGAAGGTTCGTTGCAGGCAATGGGCGTCGAATGTCGCTGCAGATGGCACGTCCGTAACACGCGCGGGCGTAACGTCATCAACAGGCGGACACGCTCCGCATCGATGACCAACACGTGGAGAACACAGATGATCGACTATCAGCTCAAGGGCAAGACCGCGATCGTGACCGGAGGTGTGTCCGGCATCGGCCTGGCCGTGGCGGAACTGCTTGCTGCATCCGGTGCCAGCCTCTCGGTGTGGGACCTGAAACAGGACGCCGTGGATGCCACCGTGCAGCGCCTGAAGGCGAAGGGCGTGCAGGCCATGGGCGTCGCATTGGACGTAACTGATGAAACGGCGGTAGAGGCAGCGGTACAGCGCACGGTGAAGGAGTTGGGGGGCATCGACGTGGCGGTGAACAACGCCGGCATCGGCGGCCCGGCCGCGAGCAGTGGCGACTATCCGGTCGATGGCTGGAAGCGCGTGGTCGATGTGAACCTGACCAGCGTGTTCCTGTGCCAGCGTGCGCAGATCCAGGCGATGCGCGCGGCGGGCAAGGGCGGCAGCATCATCAACATGGCCTCGATCCTGGGCCAGGTGGGCTATGCCGGTTCGACCGCCTACGTGGCGGCCAAGCACGGCGTGGTGGGCCTGACCCAGACCGCCGCGTGGGAACACGCCGGCGACGGCATCCGCATCAACGCGGTCGGCCCGGGCTTCATCGCCACGCCGCTGCTGGAGAAGATGGATGCCAAGGTGCGCGCAACGCTGGAAGGGCGCCATGCACTTAAGCGCCTGGGCACGCCGGAAGAAGTGGCGGCGCTGGTGGCTTGGCTGGCCAGTGATGATGCCTCGTTCGCGACCGGCACCTACTACGCGATCGACGGTGGCTACCTGGCGCAGTGATGCACTGAAGCCCGGCGCTGCCGGCTGAACCGGCCGTGGTGGCACCTTCACCGTGGTGCTACGGCCCTCGCGCGACGCTCCGGGGAAACTCCCGGAGCCTGCCGATGGAACTGACCCAGGATGTATCGATCTTGCTGCGCGTGGCCGCGGCGATGCTGTTCGGCGGCGTGCTGGGCGTCGAACGCGAGATGGGCAAGCACGCTGCGGGCCTGCGCACGCACATGTTGATTGCCGGGGCGGCGGCGCTGATCGTCGGCCTCGGTGATTCGGTGGCCGAACATTTCCAGCAGGAGCGCTACCGCGACCTGCTGCAGGTCGATCCGGTGCGCCTGATCGAGGCGGTGGTGGCCTGCGTTGGTTTCGTGGCGGCGGGCACCATCCTTCGCGGCAACCGCGAGGACCAGGTCAGCGGATTGACCACGGCAAGTTCGCTGGTGATGGCTGCGGCCATCGGCATCGCGGTGGGCATCGGCAAGTACGTGATCGCCATCGGGGTGAGCGTGCTGTGCGTGCTGGTGCTGGCGGTGATCCGGCGGGTGGAGAGGAAGCTCTGATCGGATCCCCGCAGGGGCTCTGACCCCAATGGCAGCCAAATGGTCGGACCAATGTAAAGGCGAAAGCTGTGATTAAATAGGATTCTCGCCTGCTTTGATCGCCTGCCTTGAATCGTTTGTGCCTATCCTTCAATAAATGGTCATACCAATATGGGTCTGCCGCCAGGTGGACTTCATGACCTCGACGCGTGTCTCCGACAAGGTGGCCGCGCAGCTGCGCCTGCTGGTGCAGGAACAGCAGCTGCAGCCCGGCGACCGGCTGCCGGCCGAGCGCACTCTGGCGCTGGAGCTGGGAGTCTCGCGCACCGCGCTGCGCGAGGCTATCGCGCAGCTGGCCAGCCAGGGGCTGCTGACCGCGCGCGTCGGCGGCGGCACCTACGTGGCCGACCCGGCGGCACTCGCCCGGCAGGCGCTGCAGGAACCCCTGGTGCCCTACCTGCCGGTGTTCCAGGGCGATCCGGAATACCGTTTCGATGTGCTGGAGATCCGCCACGCGCTGGAAGGTGCCACGGCGTGGCATGCCGCGCTGCGTGCCACCGAGGAGGATCGCGCGCGCATCAGTCGGGCCTTCCAGACCATGCTGGACGCGCACGGCAAGAATGACCCGGCCGGCGAGGCCGCAGCCGATGCGGCCTTCCACCTGTCCATCGCCGAGGCCTCGCACAACCTGGTGCTGCTGCAGGTGATGCGCGGCCTGTTCGAGCTGCTGCAGACCAACATCTCGCAGAGCCGCGAGAAGCTCTACACCTCGGCAGCAACCTTCTCGCCGCTGTCCGACCAGCATCGCGAGATGATGGATGCGGTGCTGGCGGGCGAGCCCGAACGCGCGCGCGCCGCGGCCCATGCCCACCTTGAGTTCGTGCACACCACGCTGCGCACGCTCGATGACAACGAAGCCCGGCGTGCGCGGGCCTCGCGTCTCCCTTCCCCGCATGGCTGATGACTTCCGGCTGACCCCATGATCATTTCCGCTTCCACCGACTACCGTGCCGCAGCCGAGCGGCGACTGCCGCCGTTCCTGTTCCACTACATCGATGGCGGCGCGTATGCCGAGCACACGCTGAAGCGCAACGTTTCCGACCTGTCCGACATCGCGCTGCGCCAGCGCATCCTGCGCAACATGTCCGACCTCAGCCTGGAAACCGAGCTGTTCGGCGAAACGCTGGCGATGCCGGTGGCGCTGGCGCCGGTCGGCCTGACCGGCATGTACGCCCGGCGCGGTGAGGTACAGGCCGCGCGTGCGGCTGACAGCCGTGGCATTCCGTTCACCCTGTCGACCGTCTCGGTGTGCCCGATCGAGGAAGTCGCGCCGGCCATCCAGCGGCCGATGTGGTTCCAGCTGTACGTGTTGCGCGACCGCGGCTTCATGCGCAACGCGCTGGAGCGTGCGCAGGCGGCTGGTGTGACCACCCTGGTGTTCACCGTGGACATGCCGGTGCCCGGCGCGCGCTATCGTGACGCGCATTCGGGCATGAGCGGTCCCAAGGCCTCGCTGCGCCGCATCGGCCAGGCCATCACCCACCCGCGCTGGGCGTGGGACGTGGGCCTGCTCGGGCGCCCGCACGACCTCGGCAACATTTCCGCCTACCGCGGCAACCCGACCGGACTGGCGGACTACATCGGCTGGCTGGGCAGCAACTTCGACCCGTCCATTTCCTGGAAGGACCTGGAGTGGATCCGCGAGTTCTGGAAGGGGCCGATGGTGATCAAGGGCATCCTCGACCCGGACGACGCGCGCGACGCGGTTAAGTTCGGCGCCGATGGCATCGTGGTCTCCAACCACGGTGGCCGCCAGCTGGATGGCGTGCTGTCCACCGCACGCGCACTGCCGGCCATCGCCGATGCCGTGCAGGGCGACCTGAAGATCCTTGCCGATTCGGGCATCCGCAACGGCCTGGACGTGGTGCGCATGCTGGCGCTGGGTGCCGACACGGTGCTGCTGGGCCGCGCCTTCGTCTATGCACTGGCCGCACAGGGTGAGGCCGGCGTGGCCAACCTGCTGGACCTGATCGCCAAGGAAATGCGCGTTGCGATGACGCTGACCGGCGCGCGCCGCATCGCCGATATCGGCCGCGACTCGCTGGCCAGCCTGCCATGAGCGACCACGCGAGCGTGCTGGCGCAGCTGCGTGCCGCCGTCGGCAGCCGCCATGTGCTGACCGGTGACAAGGCGACGCGTCGTTTCCGCCGCGGCTATCGGTTCGGCGAAGGCCCGGTGCTTGCCGTGGTGCGCCCGGGCACGCTGCTGGAACTCTGGCGGGTGCTGCAGGCGGCGGTGCAGGGTGGGGCGGCGATCATCCTGCAGGCGGCCAATACCGGCCTGACCGGCGGTTCCACTCCCGATGGCGGCGACTACGATCGGCCGATCGTACTGGTCAGCACGCTGCGCCTGACCGGCATCCAGCTGTTGAACGAGGGCCGCCAGGTACTGTGCCTGCCCGGGGCGACGCTGGATCGTCTGGAGCAGATGCTGGCACCGCTGGGGCGCGAGCCGCATTCGGTGATCGGCTCGTCGTGCATCGGTGCCTCGGTGCTGGGCGGCATCTGCAACAACTCCGGCGGCGCACTGGTGCGCCGTGGCCCGGCCTATACCGAGCTGGCACTGTTCGCGCAGGTCGATGCACAAGGCCAGCTGCAGCTGGTCAACCACCTCGGCATTGCCCTCGGCGATGCGCCTGAGCAGATCCTGCAGCGCCTGCAGGCGGGCGACTATAGCCCGTCCGACATTGGCGACGGCGATGGCCGCGCTGCCTCCGATGCGCGTTATGCCGAGGATGTGCGACGTGTCGATGCGGATACGCCCGCGCGTTTCAACGCCGATCCCGGTCGCCATTACGAGGCCTCCGGTTCGGCGGGAAAACTGGCGGTGTTCGCCGTGCGCCTGGATACGTTCGAGAAGGAAGCCGCCGAGGTGTTCTACATCGGCAGCAACCGCACCGCCACGCTCACCGCCATCCGCCGCCAGTTGCTGACTGGCTTCGAGCGCCTGCCGATTGCCGGTGAGTACATCCACCGCGATGCGTACGACATCGGCGAGCGCTACGGCAAGGACACCTTCCTGCTGATCGATCGCCTCGGCACGGCGCGCGTGCCGACGGCGTTCGCGCTGAAGAGCCGCGTGGATGGCTGGTTCGAGCGGCTGGGCCTGCGCGGGGTGACCGACCGGGTGATGCAGGCGCTGGTCGGCCTGCTCCCGTCGCACCTGCCGCCACGCATGGGCGAGTTCCGCCAGCGCTACGAACATCACCTGCTGCTGAAGGTGTCGGCGCAGGATGCCGCGGAGACCGAGCGCTGGCTGCGCGAGTGCTTCGCCAACAATGAGGGTGGTTTCTTCCGCTGCAGCGCCGAGGAAGGGCGCAAGGCGTTCCTGCATCGTTTCGCCGTGGCTGGCGCGGCCGTGCGCTACCGGGAAGTCCATCGCGCGCAGGTCCAGGACATCGTGGCGCTGGACATCGCCCTGCGCCGCGACGATGCGGACTGGTTCGAGACGCTGCCCGCCGACATCGATGGGCGCCTGCTGCACAAGCTGTACTACGGGCACTTCCTCTGCCATGTGTTCCACCAGGATTACATCGCGCGCAAAGGCGAAGACCCGGTGGCCATCGAACATGCGATGTGGGCGCTGCTGGACCAGCGTGGCGCGGAGTATCCGGCCGAACACAACGTCGGCCACCTGTACCCGGCCAAGCCGGCGCTGGCTGGTTTCTATCGGCAGCTGGACCCGAGCAACACGTTCAATCCCGGTATCGGCCACACGTCCAAGGTGGCGGGGTGGGGCGGCTGCGATTGCAGCGGGCATTGACTATCATCGGCATTCCGGAGGGACGCGCCGAGGCGCAGGAGTGACGATGCACACGATGATTTCGCGAGCCGCGTGGCTTGCGCTGCTGCTGTCCGCGCCGGCACTGGCATCTGCGCAGGGATCGATCCTGCCGCAGCAGCGCGACGCTGCAGGCAATGTGATGGAACCGCTGGGCCAGGTGGTGTTGCCCGGCGACGATGGCCGGGACCGCCTGCAGAACTGCACGGCCGACCGTGCCTGGTGCGTGGCCCTGCAGCCCAGCGACACCGAAGGTGAGGCATCCACCACGCTGGTGGTGACCGAACGTGCACAGGGCACGGGCCAGCCGCAGTCGTGGCACGTGACGATGGATGTGCCGTCTGAAGGTGAGCTGTCACTGTGGCCATGGATCGTGCGCCTGGCACCGGGCGTGGGTGCCGACCAGGCCGTGGCCGATCCGCAGCAGCGTGTGCGGCAGAACGTGCTGGTCGGCGGCATCAGCAAGGTCGGCAACATGTATTCCGGCGGCGGTGCCGATGCGTCGCGCCTGCAGCTGGCACGGGTGCGGCACCTGGACGACGGCATCCAGGTCGACAATGACGTGCTCGGTGTGGCCTGGGCGGGACATGCGGAGATCCGTGCCTGCTTCAGCGAGCAGGATATGAAGCAGCGCGCTGGCGCCTGCCATGACAGCTACGGGTTCTCGGCCAGGCTCTCGCTGGATTCCACCGCCACGGCGATGCCGGTGCTGCGCTACCGGACGGTGGCCACGCGCTTCCCGGCCGGTGTGTCACGCAACGAGGATTCGCTGGCCAAGGGCCCGCTGACGAAGAAGGACCTGCGCACCGAGCAGGACCCTGCGTGCACCTATGTGCGCACGTTCCGCTTCAGTGGTGGTGCTTATCAGCCGGACCAGGCGCTGCCGGACTGCGCGGGCTATACCGAGCCCTGAGCGCGGTAGCGTCGAGCTTGCTCGACTGCGTTTGCGGGGGCAGCCAAGCATGGCTCGGCTCTACAGAAGGCCAGAGCAGCCGAGCATGGGCTTGGCTCTACAGAAGGGTCACTCGCAGCGTGCGGCGGTGATGACGTTGTTCTTGTCCACGTACACGCGCAGGCGGTCCGGGCGGATGTCCTTGGTGGTGATGGTGGTCGGTCCGATCGGGTTGACCAGGCCGGCACCGCTTTCGCTGGACAGGCGCCGCATGTTGGCCTCGTTGGCCGGCTGGCCCACGGCCCAGCCCAGCGTGCTGGCATCGCAGCGGCCGCTGCCCTTGACCTGCGGGCCGGGCGTGCTGACGCAGGCCGACAGCAGCAGTGCAGTGGCAGGAAGCAGCAGGTACAGGCGGGGGGCAGTCATGCGGGCGCTCCATTGCAGGGGAATGGCCGCACCATAGCACTGTCTGACGCGGCCCCGACAGCGATCGCATCATTGCCGATGGCCGACCGTCGATGCATAGTGCGCGAACGTGCGGCATCGCGCCGACGGGCAGGTCGGGCCATTCCGGCGCAGGTACGGAACAGGGTATGAAGGCAGGCAGTGCGCACGGACAGGGCTGGCTGACCTCGATGGCAGTGCTGCCGTTGCTGCTGGCAACGGCGACGGCCAACGCCGCGACCATCGACCCGGCAGTGGCGGCCGCAACAGCCGATGCTGCCCCCGTGTTCGGTGGCTGGCGAAACCTGCAGACCGAGGCCGGCCATGAGCCGGCGCAGCGCAACCTGGCGTTCGGCATGCTGCCGCAGGAAGCGACCCGCGGCGACCGCTTCGTCATCCTTGATCGCGAAGGCCGCCGCGCGGTGTGCTGCCTGCAGGTGGCCAGTCCGTCGCTGGGCGTGGCCGCGCTGCGCGAGCAGTACCATCTCGCACAGGCCGGGGTGGATGACCTCGGCAACGTGCGCAGCCCGTCCCGGCCCTATGTGCCGCATGTCTATGCGATGCAGCGGGTGGATGAGCTGGCCGATTACACCTTCGCCGATGTTGCCGGTGCCTACAGTGACCTGGGCGGCCTGCTGCTGCCGGAAGCTGCCGCGCTGGACCCGGAGGCGACCACGGTGCGCTTGGGGGAGGTGCAGTACCGGGTGCAGTTCCAGCGCCTGCCCTTTGCCGATGACGACGGTGCGCTTGACCGCTACACCCTGCAGGCCCCGGGCCATGGCCCGGCGAAGGTCGTGGAAGTGCCGTTCGGGACGTACTGAGCGGGTAGGCGGCCCTCTACAATAGGCGCGCGGCGCTGCCTGTCGTGCCCTGTTTACGTGAGTTTCCACCGTGTCACTGCGTCCCATGCTGTTGTTGTCCCTGACCACCTTGGCTGCCTGTGCCAGCGCGCCGCCGCCGCCGCCGCCGCCGGCCCATTCCGATGCGCTGTGGCGCCTGATCGAGCGCGACTGCGGAGGGAGCGATGGCCCGCGAGGTGCCTGCCTGCAGGTGCAGCCCGGCGCCGACCGCCGCGACGTACTGGTCAAGGATTCGCATGGGGATTACCAGTTCCTGCTGATGCCGCTGGACAAGGTCAGTGGCATTGAAAGCCCCGGCCTGTACCGCAAGGGCGTGCCGAACTACTTCGCCGCCGCATGGCAGGCGCGCTCGCATACCCAGCAGGCGCTTGGCCAGCCGCTGCCGCGCGAAGTGGCCAGCCTGGCGTTGAACTCGCCGCATGGTCGCTCGCAGCACCAGTTGCACATCCACGTGGACTGCCTGCGTGCCGAGGTGGTGCAGGCGCTGGACGCGCAGCGTGCAGCGCTGGGGCAGCAGTGGGCGCCGCTGCCGGTGCCGCTGCGTGGCCACCCGTACCAGGCGCGCGTGCTGCCGGGCGCGGAGCTGACCGCCAACCCGCTGAACCTGCTGGCCTTCGACCTGAGCGGCCCGGCCGACGTCGGCAGCTGGAGCCTGCTGGTGGCCGGTCACCGCGATGCGCACGGCGCTCCCGGGTTCGTGCTCTTGGCGACCCGGCTCGACACCGCCACCGGCAACGACGCCAGTGCCGAGGAGCTGCAGGACCACGCGTGCAGCGTGCTGACCGGCGCCGGTTCCGCGCTGGAGCGGGTGCGCTAGCCCCGCGCGGGATGCTGGCGGCGCCAGGTCGGCGCGGTCAGCGCATGCAGGCTGCGGTCTTCCCAGCCGTCAGGGCCCAGGTGATGGTCGCGAAGCAGGCCTTCGTTCTCGAAGCCGGCGGCGCGCAGCACGTCTGCAAGCCCGGCGCTGTCGTCGGGTGGAAGCATCACATACACACGGTGCAGTCCGACCTGTTCGAACAGGAACGGGCACAGCGCCTGCAGCGTGTCGGCGAAGCGTTGCGCATCGGTCCAGTCGGCCTGGCAGAAGCGCTGCAGCTCGGCGCTGCGGTCGCGCGCGGACTGCAGCCGCACGGTCAGCTGGTCGATCAGGGTATGGCTGGGCTGGTCGAACACGCCCAGCAGCAGGCGGTCATTGTCCTCCTGCAGGCGCGAGCGCTGGATGCCGATGAACAGCTGCACCTCGGCCTCGTTGCGGCAGTTCAGGTTGCAGCGGGTGCGGCGCTGCCCGCACAGCGTGCGCCAGCCGGACAGGTCGGTGCGCTGCAGCGAGCGCAGGTTGATGGAACCATGGCCCAGCAGCAGCAGGTGGCGGCGCAGTACCGGGTGCAGGGCAGGAAGGGACGTGGGGTTCGGTTCGATGCACATCCGGCCACGATCCCGTCTGCGCGGGGCGATGCCCATGAAATTTGTTGCAAAGTGCGGAGCGTACTGCGCGATGGTTCACGGCCGTTCAGGGATGAAGGCGCGGTTGCAGGGCGCTTGTTTGTGCGATGCAGATGGCGCAACGTGTGCGAACGGCCGATGCTGTGGCCTTTCCACGCAGGGAGTGCACGGATGGATGCAAGGATGCTGTTGATCGCCGGGATGCTGCTGGGCGTGTCGCCAGGCTGCCATCCGGGCGAAACCGGAACCGCGCGCAATGAGATCGCGCAGCGCCCCGTCAAGGCGGACGTATCGGAGGCGCAGGCGACCGGTCACGCCGCCTCTCCCGATGATGAGCGGGCGCCCGTGCCTGCGCCTGCGCGTCCACGTGCCGCCGCAGCTGGACCGCTGGCACAACACGCCATGCCATCGAATGCGGCCTATCTCGTAGGAGAGTCGCGACTGCTGAACGGCGGTGAATTGTCGGGCGACCAGGCCGAGGCCACTCTCCTTTCCAGCAGAAGCTTCAAAGCAGCCCTGCAACAGTTCGAAGCGGATGCGTCGCTAAGTCCGGATGCGCAGGATCTGACCCGGTTGTACCACGCCGCGGCGACCCGTGCGCTGGGCGCGGACGTGGCGCTGGCCTCGCTGTCGTGTGGCTACACCCTGTGCATGGGCGAGGTGCGCAGCCGCAGCCAAGGTGGATTCCGTGACTGGGTTGGCGTGTTCGGCAAGGACCGCGGCGCACCGCATTACGCGTTGATGACGGCCGAGTATCCGCTGGGAAACGGGCAGTCTTCGGGGCGGTTCGTGTTCTCGATCAATCCCACTGCCAACGGCATCAGCCAGTAGCGCCGAGCCTGCTCGAGTACCGCACGCTCGCCGTCAGGGCAGCGCCTGCACGCTGTACGACTCGATGACGTAGCTGAAGGCCTGCTGCTGGTGGTCGCGCAGCAGGGCACGCACTTCCAGGATGACGCCATGGTCGCCATCGCCGCGCGGTGGCCAGAAGGTCTGGTCGGCAAGGGTCTGGCGCTGGAAGCCGAGGGGGCCGACCACGCGGCCGAACGGTTCGTCGCTGCTGTCCAGCACTTGGTTCATCGCCGCGCTGAGACGGCCCGGCAGGTACCAGTTGTCGGCTTCGGAGAGCACGCGGCTGCCGCAGAACAGTTGCACACGGCGATAGCGCAGTGCCGTATCGGCGCCCGCACCGAGCGCCTTCAGCACGTCGGCCGGTGCCGCCTTGTCCTGGCCGTGCACGCGCACGGCGCGCACGCGGGCCTGCTCGGCCAGGCCATGCTCGGCGCACCAGCTTTCCAGCGTACCGGTTGCACTGGGGCCGGCCAGCACGCGCTGGTGCAGCTGCTCGACCAGGGCGGCGGGCGCGACGCGCTGCTGTCCGGGCGGCGCCTGCAGCGGCGCGGTGGCACCGGCATCGGCGGCGGACAGGCTGGCGATCGGGGCAGCGGCCAGCAGGGATGCGGCCTGCCAGCGGCGGAGACGATCGTGGCGGTCGGACGGGCCCATGCGGCATCACAGCGGAAACAGGCGCCCATGTTACCCGTTCAGGCGTGTCCCCGGCGTGCCGAAAGCGTCGCGACCCTTCGGGCATTCATCGCGTTGCCAAATACGAGGCATGCAGATATTTCGTTGGCCGATGGGCCGGGCGCGGCGCACGATGGGGCCCTTGTCTGGCTTTCCGGGAGTTCCCCCCATGACCCTGCAGTTCATCCACGGCGGCGTCGACCGCGAGGGTGCGCCGGTGCATTTCCACATCCGCGACGGGCGTTTCGAGGGTTTCAACCGCACAGCGGGCCCGGCTGAAGGTGCCGAGGTCATCGACCTGCAGGGTTTTACCCTGCTGCCGGGCCTGGTGGATGGGCACATCCACCTGGACAAGAGTTTCGTCGGCGACCGCTGGCATCCGCACCAGCCGGTGGCCAGCCTGCGCGAGCGCTTGGCGGTGGAAAAGGCCGCCGTGGCCGACGCCGCGCCGATGGTGGACCGCGCCGTGGCGCTGATCCGCCAGTGCAGCGGCTTCGGTACCGTGGCGATGCGCTGCCACGTCGATATCGACGCCAGCACCGGCCTGCGGCACCTGCAGGCCGTGCGCGAGGCTGCGCAGCGCTGCGCAGACTTCATGCAGATCCAGCTGGTGGCGTTCCCGCAGGCGGGGGTGATGTCCTGCGCGGGCACGGCCGTGGTGCTGGAGCAGGCCCTGGCCGAGGGCGTGGAGGTGCTGGGTGGCATCGACCCGACCACGCTGGATGGCGATGCCGAGGGGCAGCTGGCCCTGCTGTTCGGCCTGGCCGAGCGCTATGGCGTGCGCCTGGACATCCACCTGCACGAACCGGGCGAAGCCGGCCTGGCCCAGCTGCTGCGCATCGCCGCGCGTACGCGTGCTGCCGGGCTGCAGGGCAGGGTGGCGGTCAGTCACGCCTACGCACTGGGCGAGGTGCCGCTGGCGCGCGCACTGCCGGTGGGCGAGGCCCTGGCGGCCGCCGGCGTGGCGATCATGAGCAACGCGCCGGGCGATCATCCGTTCCCGCCGCTGCGGGCGCTGCATGATGCCGGGGTGCGGGTGTTCGCGGGCAACGACAACATCCGTGACTGCTGGTGGCCCTACGGTAATGGCGATCTGCTGCAGCGGGCGATGCTGCTGGGCTACCGTTCGGGGTTCTACACGGATGCGGACCTGATGCTGGCGTTGAACATGGTCACCACGCATGCGGCGGCGGTGATCGGGTTGCCGGACTACGGGATGGGCGAGGGGCTGCCGGCGACGTTCGTGGCGGTGCGGGCGGATCACGGTCCGGCAGCGGTGGCAGGTGTGCCGGTCGAGCGGCGCGTGGTTGTCCAGGGAAGGTGGGTGTAGTCGGCAGGGCTTGCAGCCCTGCACCTGCCGAATCAAATTCAACGTCAAAAAGCCAGAGCGGCATTCCGTGGGATGGCGGTGCGGTGTAAGTGGTCAGGACACGCCGTAAATGCCCCTCCGGGGTCCTGCCCACCTACACCCCCGCCTCTGACAGTTCCCGTGTGCTGTTGGTGGGTGCCGACCGTTGGTCGGCACATCTGTCGGATATCGACTGAATTCATC
>NZ_QETL01000064.1:0-23194 GCF_003105135.1 Stenotrophomonas sp. SPM
GAGCCATGCTCGACTGGCCGTCCAACAGCAGTCGAGCATGGCTCGACTCTACAAAAAAAGCGCCGGGGGATGCCCGGCGCGTTTTTCTTACTTGGCTTCAGCCTTGGTCAGCAGATCCTGCACCGAGGCGGTGGTGATCGGGTGGTAGCCCGGCTTGGCCTTCTCGAAGGCCGCCTTGGCCAGCTCCAGACCCTTCGGGGTCTTCACCAGTTCGGCGTAGATCGGCATGATCAGCTTGCGACGGCCGACGCGCTCGATGAACGCCGCAGCCGCGTCATTGGCCTGCTCGTAGCCGCTGCGGATGGCCAGCGGGTACCAGCGCATGGCGATTTCGCCATTGGCGGTGCCGGTGAAGTGGTAGGCCTTGTCCAGCTCGGCCAGCTTGTCCAGCGGCAGGGTGGTGCCCAGGCCGTCGATGAAGCGGACCCATTCCTGGGTGCCCCACTCGGCGGTGACCTGGTTGGCCGGCAGACTGCCCGCCCCGGAGAACGCGATGCGCGCGGCATCGACGCTGCTGAAGTTGCGCGACTGTGCCTTGGTAGCGAACGACGGGATGCCCGGCTCGTCCAGCCATGCCTTCAGCTCGGCCTCGCTTACCGCCGAGGGGTTCTTCGGCAGCAGGTTCTTCTTCAGGTAGTCGACGAACTGGTCGGTGTTGGCGCTCTGGAAGGCATGGTCATCGAACCAGCCACGCAGGAACGGATCGAAGGTCTCGCGGCCGAAGCGCTGTTCCAGGAACTCCAGGAACCACGAACCCTTGACGTAGGCGACCTGGCTCAGGGCCTCGTCGGGGTCACGCTCGTTCAGCGGCGGCAGGGCCAGGGCCTGGTCGGCCGGGCTCATGTCCTTCACTTCGGCCAACAGGTCGGTCTGGTCGATCTGCTTCTCCATCTCGGCCATCTCCTTGCCGTACAGGGCTTCGGTGATGCGGCCCTGGACGTAGGTGGTGAAGCCCTCATTGAGCCAGATGTCCTTCCAGCTGGCGTTGGTCACCAGGTTGCCCGACCAGCTGTGCGCCAGTTCGTGGGCGACCAGCGAGACCAGCGACTTGTCGCCGACGATCACGGTTGGGGTGGCGAAGGTCAGGCGCGGGTTTTCCATGCCGCCGAACGGGAACGACGGCGGCAGCACCAGCATGTCGTAGCGGCCCCAGCGGTATTCGCCGTACAGCTTTTCGGCGGCACCGATCATCTTCTCGGTGTCTTCGAATTCCTTGGCGGCCTTGTTGACCATGGTCGGCTCGGCCCAGACGCCGGAGCGGCCGGAAATCGGCTCGAACACCAGGTCACCGGCAGCGATGGCCAGCAGGTAGGACGGGATCGGCTGCGGCATCTTGAAGGTGTAGTCACCGTCACGCGCGGCCTTCGGATCGTTGTCGGCGCTCATCAGCACCATCACGTCCGGGCGCGAGGTCACGTGCGCGCTGTAGGTGAAGCGCACGCTCGGGGTGTCCTGCAGCGGCACCCAGGAACGGGCGTGGATGGCCTGCGACTGGCTGAACATGAAGGGCAGCTTCTTGCCCTCGGTCATCGACGGCTCCAGCCACTGCAGGCCCGAGGCGGTCGGTGCGGTGTGGTAGGTCACTTCGACCTTGGCCGGCTGTTCCGGCGCTTCGATGGTCAGCTTGCTGCCGAACACCTTGTCGACCGGGGCCAGGGCGAACTTCAGTTCACTGCGCGCGCCATCGGCGCCGATGGCCTCGACCTTGGAGACGTTCAGCTCACGGGTGTCGAGCACCAGCTGCTGGGCGTCCTTCTGCTTCCATTCAAGGGTGTAGGTGGCGGTGCCGCCGATCTGCTTCTGGTCGAAGTCCAGCTTCAGATCCAGCGCGATGTCCTTGATGACGACCTTGTCCGGCTCGGCGTACGAGCTTTCGTCGTGGCTGCGGTTCTCGGCGTTCACGGGGGCAGCGGGGGCCTTTTCGGCAGTCGGGGCGGCGGCGGGCGCGGCCGCCTCCTGGGAGCAGCCGGCGGCCAGGGCCACGGCCAGCGGAAGGAGCATCAGCGGATTACGCATGAATCGGGACCGTTACGGGGATCAAACCCCAATGGTACCTCTCCCTCGCCCCGGACGCGTTGCGCGATGCGGGGTAAGGCCGGCCGGGGGCCGGCCCTGCGCCATGGGGCGCCCGGCGCGGGCGTGTGCCAACCAAGGTTGGCACCTACCAGAACAGGTAGCGCCGGGCCATGCCCGGCGGCCCCACACGCTTTACAGCTTGTAGCCGGAGTGGATCGAGACGATGCCGCCGGTCAGGTTCTTGTAGTGGCAGCGTTCGAAACCGGCCTGCCCCATCATCGCCTTCAGCTCTTCCTGCGGCGGGTGCTTGCGGATGCTCTCGGCCAGATACTGATAGCTGTCCGAATCGTTGGCGAACAGCTTGCCCAGCTTCGGCAGGATCCTGAACGAGTGGAAGTCGTAGATCGGCTTGAACCAGTCGGCGGTGACTTCGGAGAACTCCAGCACGCGGGCCTGGCCGCCCACCTTCAGCACGCGGTACATCTCGCGCAGGCCGGCGTCCTTGTCGGTCACGTTGCGCAGGCCGAAGGCGATCGTCACCAGGTCGAAGCTGTTGTCCGGGAATGGCAGGGCTTCGGCATTGCACTGCACGTAGTCCAGGCCGAGCACCAGGCCGCGGTTGGTCAGGCGGTCACGGCCGACCGACAGCATGCCGGCGTTGATGTCGCCCAGCACCACCGAACCTTCGGCGCCCACGCGCTCCTTCAGCAGGGCGGCGATGTCGCCGGTGCCGCCGGCCAGGTCGAGCACGCGGTCACCCGGCTTCACCTGCGCGGTGGCCACGTAATAGCGCTTCCAGGCCCGGTGCACGCCGAGGCTCATCAGGTCGTTCATCAGGTCGTAGTTGCGCGCGACCGAGGTGAACACCTCGCCGACAAGCTTCTGCTTGTCCTTGGCGGCCACGTCGCGGAACCCGAAATGGGTGGTACCGGATTTGTAGGGGGATTCGCTCATGCCGCTGATTATCGCACCGCCGGGGCCGCTGCGGGGTAACCGGGCCTTATCATGGCGGCCCATGACCCACCGGAGCCCCGCATGATCACCACGCCCGACTACCAGGCCCTGCTGCAGACCGCCATCGCCGAAGCCCGACAGGGCCTGGCCGAGGGCGGCGTACCGATCGGCGCGGCGCTGTACCACAACGACGGCCGCCTGCTCGGCTGCGGCCACAACCGCCGCGTGCAGGAAGGCGACCCGTCCGTGCACGGCGAAACCGATGCCTTCCGCAAGGCCGGCCGCCAGCGCCGCTACCAGGACACCATCATGGTCACCACCCTGGCGCCGTGCTGGTACTGCTCGGGCCTGGTGCGCCAGTTCAACATCGGCACTGTGGTGGTGGGCGAGTCGCGCACCTTCCGGGGCGGCATCGACTGGCTGCGCGAAAACGGCGTCAACGTGATCGACCTGGACAGCCAGGAATGCGTGGACCTGCTGGGCGGCTTCATTGCGCAATACCCGGAAATCTGGAACGAAGATATCGGCGAATAAGCGCCGCGTTTTCGTTCTGCGCACAGCTACATGAACGCTTCAGAGCCGGCACAGCCTTGTGCCGGCAGCCTCTGCGCACCTTCGATGTGCAGTGACGCACAGTCAGCTAGATGAGCCGCACACGCGCTGCTAACACCCCCTTCGCACGGAACGCCTACGGTGGAATCACCGGGGCCCCTTAGTCCGGGCGGAGCAACCCGATGAGCGCGCACGCCGTACATCCCCTGTCCGATCCGGCCCTCGCCGACATCCGCGACCGCTTGACGCAGCAGTACGCGCTGAACCGTCGTGGCGCGCCGTTCTGGGCTGCATTCCGGGACATGCCGCAGGAAGTCACCCGCGATCATTCGCGCGACCGCATACGCCTGTGCAACGCGATGGCCGACATGGCCGAAGAACTTGGCGCCGTTGAACACGCACAGCTGATCGATGGCAACACCGGCTGCACACCGCGCTGACGCTGCATGCACCGGCACATACGCACACTGCGATGAACCCCCACTCCCTGCCCCCCCAACCGAACTGGAATGCCATGCACGCTGAAGTCCCCGCCATCCCACCGGTCATCGACGTAGATGCGGAGCTCGATCACTGGCGCCGGCAGCATGCCGACGGTGCCCTGACGCACAACTCGTTCGGCTCCTACGTGCCGTGGATCAAATTCGCCTGTGATTCGCTGATCACCCAGCCGCGCGCCAGCAACGCCGAGCGCGATGAAATGTTCCAGACCCAGTACGCCCTGCAGATCATGCCGCGCCTGACCGAATCGCAGGCCCGCGAGTTCGTCGACCGCTGCTGGCAGCACGTCTACCAGACCAGTCGCGTGCGCCTGCAGGACGCCCCGCGCCTGCGCGCCTGAGTTTCCCCGCGGCTGCACGGCCCGTGCACGGGCGGCTGCCGACCATCGTCGTCACCTGGGTGGAACGACGACGATGAAAGCAAGAACCCTGTTCAATACGATCGCCAAGAAGGCCGCGGCCGCCACCGGCTCGCCGTGGACCTTCCTGGCCGCGGTGGCGATCGTGGTGGTGTGGGGCATCAGCGGCCCCGTGTTCGGCTTCAACGATACCTGGCAGCTGGTGATCAACACCGGCACCACCATCATCACCTTCCTGATGGTGTTCCTGATCCAGCACACTCAGAACTCGGATACGGCAGCGATGCAGATCAAGCTGGACGAGCTGATCCGCGCCACGGCCGAGGCCAACAACGAGCTGCTGGACCTGGAAGAAATGGACGAAGAGCGGCTGGAGGAAATCCGCGCCGAGTACGAGCGCATGGCCCGCGAAGCCGGCGATGCGCTTGCCCGGGTACGCTCCTGCCGCGCGGCGCCGCGTGATGATGAGGCGGTTTGACGCCAGGCGGTAGCGCCGGGCCATGCCCGGCGAGCGCGCAGCGCGGCCTGTGACCGACGCCATGAACGCTCAAAGGAAAGCCGCCGGGCATGGCCCGGCGCTACCGGGATTTACCCGCGTTCGTGCCAGCCGCCGCCCAGCACCTTGTACAGGGTGATGCGATTGGTCTGCTGGGCCAGTTCGGTCTGCAGGCGCGTCTGCTGCGCGCTGTAGGCGGTGCGGCGTGCGTCCAGCAGGGTCACGAAGCTGTCCAGGCCAGCGTCATAGCGGGCCTGCGACAGGCGGTTGGCTGTTTCGGCCGCATCCACCAGGCGCTGCTGCGCGCTCACCTGCTCGTCCAGGCTGACATTCAGCGCCAGCGCGTCAGAGGTTTCGCGGAAGCCGCTCTGGATCGCCTTTTCATACTGCGCCAAGGCGATATCGCGATCCGCATTGGCCACCGCCAGGTTCGCGCGCAGCTTGCCGCCCTGGAAGATCGGCAAGGTGATCTTCGGCAGGAAGCTCCACACGCGGGTGCCGCTGTCGAACAGGTTGGACAGTTCGCCCGAGCCACTGCCGATGCTGCCGGTCAGGGTGATGCTCGGGAAGAACGCGGCACGCGCCGCGCCGATGTTGGCGTTGGCCGCCAGCAGCTGGTGTTCGGCGGCCATGATGTCCGGGCGCTGCAGCAGCACGTCGCTGGGCAGGCCGGCCGGCGGCGGGGCCAGGGCCAGCAGCTGCGGTTCGATGCTGTCCGGCAGCAGGTCCGCATCGACCTGGCCACCAGCCAGCAGGGCCAGCGCGTTGCGGTCCTGGGCCAGCTGCCCGCGCAGGCGGGCGGCATCGGTACGCGCGGTTTCGACCAGTGTGCGCGTCTGGCTCAGCTCGAGCCCGGAGCTGCCGCCGCGTTCGTGGCGGGCCTCGGCCAGGCGCAGCGAATCCTCGTAGGTCTTCAGCGTGGCCTCGGAAATCTTCAGCTGCTGCGCATCGGCACCGTAGGTCAGCCACGCGGTGGCAGTCTCGGCCACCAGGCTCAGCTGCGCGTTGCGGCGGTTGGCGGCCACGGCAAAGTACTGCTGCAAGGCAGACTCGCTGAGGTTGCGCACGCGGCCGAACAGATCCAGCTCGAAGTCGGCCACACCGACGCCGGCGGTGAACTGCTCGGTGACGCCGGCATTGGTGCCCTGCCGTTCCATCTGGCCGGTAGCGGCCAGGACGGGCACGCGGTCGGCACGCTGCACGCGGTACTGGCCGCGTGCCTTTTCCACGTTCAACACCGCCACGCGCAGGTCGCGGTTGTTGTCCAGCGCCTGGCCGATCACCTGCTGCAGGCGCTCATCGGTGAAGAAGTCGCGCCAGCCCAGTGCCGCAACATCGGTCACTTCGCCCTGGCTGGCTTCGGCCGGCCACTGCGACGGAATGGCCGGGGCAACGGCGGTGTTCTTCGGCACCAGCGTGGAGCAGCCGGCCAGGCCCAGGCTGGCGACGAGCGCCAGCAGCAAGGGGGTCTTATTCATGGGAACCTCCATGGGCAGCGCCATCGCGCGGAGCCGGCGGCGTGCCGCCTCCGTTGCCCTTGTTGCGGTTGAACACGCGCTGCACCACCACGAAGAACAGCGGGATGAAGAACACGCCCATCACGGTGCCCACCAGCATGCCGCCCAGCACGCCGGTACCGATCGCGCGCTGCGCACCGGAACCTGCACCGGAGGCGATGGCCAGCGGCAGTACGCCCAGGCCGAACGCCAGCGAGGTCATGATGATCGGGCGCAGGCGGTCGCGGACCGCATGCATCGTCGCTTCGATCAGGCCCGCGCCCTTCTCCAGGTTCTCCTTGGCGAATTCCACGATCAGGATCGCGTTCTTGCTGGTCAGGCCCACCGTGGTCAGCATCGCCACCTGGAAGTAGATGTCGCGTTCCATGCCGCGGAAGGTGTTGGCCAGCACCGCGCCGAGAATACCCAGCGGCGCCACCAGCAGCACCGAGGTCGGCACGCTCCAGCTTTCATACAGCGCGGCAAGGCACAGGAACACGATCAGCAGCGACAACGTGTACAGCAGCGGCGTCTGCGAACCGGCCTGGCGTTCCTGGTAGGACAGCGCGGTCCATTCGATGTCGAAGCCCGGCGGCAGGTCCTTGGCGATGCGTTCGATCTCGGCCATGGCATCACCGGAGGCCACGCCCGCAGCGGGCTCGCCCTGGATCTCCATCGCCGACACGCCGTTGTAGCGCTCCAGGCGCGGCGAACCGTAGTCCCAGCGCTTGGAGGCGAAGGCACTGAACGGCACCATTTCGCCCTGCCCGTTCTTCACCGACCAGACGTTGAAGTCGTCCGGATTCATGCGGAACGGTGCATCGGCCATCACGTACACGCGCTTGACCCGACCACGGTCGATGAAGTCATCGATGTAGCTGCTGCCCCACGCCGCGGCCAAGGTGTTGTTGATCGAGCTGATCGACAGGCCCAGCGCATTGGCCTTTTCCACGTCCACGTCGATGCGCAGCTGCGGCGTGTCTTCCTGGCCGTTGGGGCGCACGTTGGCCAGCAGCTTGCTCTGGCCCGCCGCACCCAGCAGCTGGTTGCGCGCGGCCAGCAGGGCGTCATGGCCTTTGCCGCTGGTGTCCTTCAGGAAGAACGTGTAACCCGAACCGATGCCCAGCTCCGGCATGGCCGGCGGCGGGAAGGCGAAGATGAAGGCGTCCTTGATCTGGCCCAGCGCGCCCATCGCACGCCCGGTGATCGCACCGACGCTGTGGTCGGCGTCGCGCTCCTTCCAGTCCTTCAGCTTGACGAAGGCCATGCCGGCGTTCTGGCCCATGCCGGCGAAGCTGAAGCCCTGCACGGCGAAGATGGACTCGACCGCGTCGGCCTCGTTCTTCAGGAAGTGGTCTTCCAGCTTGGCCATCGCTTCCAGCGTGCGTTCCTGGGTGGCACCGACCGGGGTCTGCACCAGCGCCATCATGATGCCCTGGTCTTCATTGGGCAGGAACGAACTGGGCAGGCGCACGAACAGCACGCCCATCACCACGGCCAGGGCGACGAAGATGCCCATGAAGCGCCACGGGCGATGGATGATGCCCTTCACGCCGCGCTGGTAGGTCTCGCTGGAACGGTCGAAGCCGCGGTTGAAACCGTTGAAGAAGCGGCCGAGCAGGCCGGTGTGCGCGACATGGTGCTCGCCCTTCTTCAGCGGCTTGAGCATGGTCGCGCACAGCGCCGGGGTCAGCACGATCGCCACCAGAACCGACAGCGCCATGGCCGAAACGATCGTGGCCGAGAACTGGCGATAGATGATGCCGGTCGAGCCGCTCATGAAGGCCATCGGCACGAACACCGCCGACAGCACCAGGCCGATGCCCACCAGCGCGCCGGTGATCTGGCTCATCGACTTGCGGGTGGCTTCCAGCGGCGACAGGCCCTCTTCGGACATGATGCGCTCGACGTTCTCCACCACCACGATGGCATCGTCCACCAGCAGGCCGATGGCCAGCACCATGGCGAACATGGTCAGCATGTTGACCGAGAAGCCCAGCATGGCCAGCACGCCGAAGGTACCCAGCAGCACCACCGGCACGGCGATGGTCGGAATCAGGGTGGCGCGGAAGTTCTGCAGGAACAGGTACATCACCACGAACACCAGCACGATCGCTTCGATCAGGGTCTTGATGACGCCCTTGATCGAGACCTGCACGAACGGGGTGGTGTCGTACGGCACGACCGTTTCCAGGCCGGCCGGGAAGCTGGACTTCATCTCGTCCAGCGCGGTGCGCACGCCCTCCGCGGTGGCCAGCGCGTTGGCGCCGGTGGCCAGCGTGATGGCGATACCGGTGGACGGCTTGCCGTTGTAGCGGGTGACGAAGTCATAGCTTTCCGCGCCCAGTTCGACGCGGGCGACATCGCCCAGGCGCAGCTCGCTGCCGTCGGTGCCGCCACGCACCAGGACGTTGCGGAACTGTTCCGGGGTCTGCAGGCGGTCCTGCGCGTTGATGGTGGCGTTGAGCTGCTGGCCCTTCACCGACGGCGCACCACCCAGCTGGCCGATGGCCACCTGTGCGTTCTGCGCGGTGATCGCCGCGGTCACTTCATCGACCGACAGCTTGTAGGTGTGCAGCTTGTTCGGGTCCAGCCAGATGCGCATGGCGTACTTGCCACCGAACACCTGGATGTTGCCCACGCCCGGCACGCGGCTCAGCGTGTCGACGACATTGGAGCCCACGTAGTCGGCGATGTCGTTGGCATCCATGCTGCCGTCGTTGGACACGAAGCCGAGCACCTGCAGGAAGCCGCTGCTGGACTTGGCCACGTTGATGCCCTGCCGCTGCACTTCCTGCGGCAGCAGCGGCATGGCCAGCTGCAGCTTGTTCTGCACCTGCACCTGGGCGATGTCCGGGTTGGTGCCGGCTTCGAAGGTGAGGGTGATGGTGGCCTGGCCGTTGGCCGAGCTGTTGGAGGAGAAGTAGATCAGGCCATCAAGGCCCTTCATGTTCTGCTCGATGATCTGCGTCACCGAGTCCTCGACCACCTTGGCCGATGCACCCGGGTAGGTGGCGCTGATCTCGACGGCCGGCGGGGCGACCTCGGGATACATCGACACCGGCAGCTTCACCACCGCCAGCGCACCGGCCAGCATGATGATGATGGCGATCACCCACGCGAAGATGGGTCGATCAATGAAAAAACGTGCCATGGAATTCTCCGCTTACTTCGCGTCGCCGGCCGGCTGGGCGGCAGGCTGCGGGGCGGCGTCCGGCTGTGCCGGGGCGGCGCCCTTCTCGGTGGCCTGCACGGGCATGCCGGGGCCGATCTTCTGCAGGCCTTCGACGATGACCTTGTCACCCGGCTGCAGGCCGTCCTCGACCAGCCACTTGTCGGCCAGTGCGCGGCTGACCTTCACCGGGCGCACTTCCACCTTGTTGTCCTTGCCGACCACCATGGCGCTGGTATCGCCCTTGGCGTCGCGGGCGATGCCCTGCATCGGCACCAGCACGGCATCGGCGCGCACGCCGCCACCGATCACCGCGCGCACGTACATGCCCGGCATCAGCAGGCCCTCGGGGTTGTCCACCTTCACCCGCAACGCGTAGCTGCCGGTGGTCGGGTCGACGCTCACTTCGGAGAACTCCAGCGCGCCCTTGTGCGGGAACTCGCTGCCGTCCTCCAGCAGGATGGTGACCGGCAGGGTCTGGTTGTCCTGCAGGCGGCCGGCGGCCAGTTCGCGGCGCAGCTGCAGCAGCTCGGCCGAGGACTGGGTCAGGTCGACGTAGATCGGGGTGAGCTGCTGCACGGTGGCCAGTGCATCGGCCTGGCCGACGCTCACCAGCGCGCCTTGGGTGACGCTGGACTTGCCGATGCGGCCGCTGATCGGCGCAGTGATGCGGGCGTAGCCGAGGGTGACGTTGGCCGCGTCCAGCGCAGCCTTGGCGGCACCGACATCGGCCTCGGCCTGCTTCTGCGCGGCCACGGCGTTTTCCAGGTCCTGCTGGCTGACCGCATCGACCTTGGCCAGCTCGGTGATGCGCTTGGCGCTCAGGCGCGCGGCGTTGGCGGTGGCTTCGGCGCGGGCCAGCTGGGCACGTGCGCTGTTGGCCTGGGCGCGGTAGCTGGCGTCCTCGATCTGGTACAGCGGCTGCCCTTCCTTCACCAGGCCGCCTTCGGTGAACAGGCGCTTGGCGACGATGCCGCTGACCTGCGGGCGCACTTCGGCGACCAGGAAGGCAGTGGTGCGGCCCGGCAGTTCACGGGTCAGGCCCACGCTTTCCGACTTCAGCGTGACCACGGTCACCTGGCCGGGGCCTTGCTGGGGCTGTTCGGGTTGGCCACCGCAGGCGGCTACGGTCGCGGCGATGGCCAGCGACAGCAGGAAGGGGCGGATTCGGGTCAGGGGCATGGGGCTGGGGCTCGGGGAAGGAAAAAGATTCTCAGCCTGCCGTGATACGCAGCCGCATCCCGGTCCTGGGGCGCGGTTGTCGCAGCGGGCAGGCATCCCCGCGCACGGCGCAGGCATGAGCGGGCGCGCCTACACGACGGGGAGCATGGGGGCGAAATATACATACATGATTGTTTGTTTGTAAAGCGGTACAATTCAGGCAGGTTTCACCGGCACTGGTACCCACTCTCCGACCCATGGCGCGCAAGACCAAAGAAGACACCCAGGCAACCCGCGAAGGCATCCTTGATGCTGCCGAGGCCTGCTTCCATGAACACGGGGTGGCCCGGACCACGCTGGAAATGATCGGTGCCCGCGCCGGCTACACCCGCGGCGCGGTCTACTGGCACTTCAAGAACAAGACCGAGGTGCTGGCCGCGATCATCCAGCGGGTGCACCTGCCCTTCATGCAGGAACTGGAGCGCACCTCCAGCGACGAGCGGCAGACGCCGATCCACGACCTGCGCGCGGTGATGATCTACTCGTTCATCGAGCTCTCCGAGGACGAGCGCCTGCGCAAGACCATGGAAATCATGCTGCGCAGCGATGCCTCGTCGGAAAGCCGTGCGCTGGCCGAGCTGCAGCAGTCCGGCTTCCGCGATGCGCTGGACCGGATGGAGCGCGCCCTGCGCCGCGCCCAGGACCTGGGCCAGCTGCGCGACGGCGCCGACCCGAAGATCGCCGCGCGCATGCTGCACGCCACCGTGCTGGGCGTGCTGCACGGAGCGATGGTCGAACCGGAACTGATGGACCTCAAGCGCGACGGCATGCTCGCGCTGGACATGACCCTGACCGCCTACGTGAAGGAAGGCGTGTTCGTGCCGGGCTCGATTCCCGAGCCGCTGCCGTAGGGTCGGATCCGCCGGGCATGGCCCGTCGCTACCGGGGCGGTGAGCAGGCAGCGCTGCAGTAGATCCACGCCATGCGAGGATGCCGTACGCGCAAACGAAGAAGGCCGCCTTTCGGCGGCCTTTTCAGTTGCGGGGCTTGGGGTCAGAGCCCCGCTGGAGCGAGGGATCCGACCCTGCCTGGCGTTACAGGATGTAGCGGCTCAGGTCCGGGTCCTGCACCAGTTCACCCAGGTGCGCATCGACGTAGGCGCTGTCCACGGCCAGGGTTTCACCGTCGCGGTCCGGTGCTTCGTAGCTCAGTGAATCCAGCAGGCGCTCCAGCACGGTGTGCAGGCGGCGCGCACCAATGTTTTCCTGGCGTTCGTTCACCTGGAAGGCGATCTCGGCCAAGCGGTCGATGGCATCGGCGGTGAAGCTGACCTTGACGCCCTCGGTGGCCAGCAGCGCTTCGTACTGCTTGGTCAGCGCGGCCTTCGGCTCGGTCAGGATGCGCACGAAGTCGTTCTTGCTCAGCGCGCCCAGCTCCACGCGGATCGGGAAGCGACCCTGCAGTTCCGGGATCAGGTCGCTGGGCTTGGCCAGGTGGAACGCGCCCGAGGCGATGAACAGGATGTGGTCGGTCTTGATCGTGCCGTACTTGGTGGACACGTTGGAGCCTTCCACCAGCGGCAGCAGGTCGCGCTGCACGCCTTCGCGGGAGACATCGCCGCCAGACGAGCCTGCGTCGCCGCGCTTGGCGACCTTGTCGATCTCGTCGATGAAGACGATGCCGTGCTGTTCGCAGGCTTCGATCGCCGCGGTGCGGATGTCGTCCTCGTTGACCAGCTTGCCGGCTTCTTCCTCGATCAGCAGCGGGCGCGCGGCCTTGATGGTCAGCGTGCGCTTGTGCGCCTTGGCGCCGCCGCCGAGGTTGGCGAACATCGACTTCAGCTGCTGGCCCATCTCCTCCATGCCCGGCGGGGTCATGATGTCCATGCTGACATTGGCGGCCAGGTCGAGTTCGATCTCGCGCTCGTCCAGCTCACCGTTGCGCAGCATCTTGCGGAACTTGATGCGGGTCTCGTTGTCCTGCGCCGACGGCTCGTTGCGGGCCACTTCCGGATCGAAACCGATGCCACCACTGCGGCGCGGAAGCAGCGCATCGAGGATCCGGTCTTCGGCGCGTTCTTCGGCCTGGGTACGCACCCGCACCTTGGCCTGTTCGCGATAGAGCTTGACCGCGGTATCGGCCAGGTCGCGGATGATCTGCTCGACGTCCTTGCCGACGTAGCCGACTTCGGTGAAGCGGGTGGCTTCGACCTTCACGAACGGCGCATTGGCCAAGGTGGCCAGGCGACGCGCGATCTCGGTCTTGCCGACGCCGGTGGGGCCGATCATCAGGATGTTCTTCGGCATCACTTCATTGCGCAGCTCGGGCACCAGCTGCATGCGGCGCCAGCGGTTGCGCAGGGCGATGGCCACCGCGCGCTTGGCGTCGTGCTGGCCGACGATGTGCCGGTCCAGTTCCTGCACGATCTCGCGTGGGGTCATGGTGGCGGAGGAAACTTCGATCTTCGACATGGATGTGCTCACGAATTCGTTGTCGGTAGCGCCGGGCCATGCCCGGCGGATCGGGGAGCGTTACAGCTCCTCGACCACCACGTTGCGGTTGGTGTAGATGCAGATGTCGCCGGCGATGCCGATCGCTTCACTGGCAATCGTGCGCGCATCCAGTTCGGTGTGCGCCATCAGCGCGCGTGCGGCCGACAGTGCGTAGGAACCGCCGGAACCGATGGCGATGATGCCGTCCTCCGGCTCGATCACATCGCCGGTGCCGCTGATGATCAGCGAGGTTTCCTTGTCGGCCACGGCCAGCAGGGCTTCCAGCTTGCCGAGGCGGCGTTCGGTACGCCAATCCTTGGCCAGCTCGACGGCGGCGCGCTGCAGCTGGCCATGCTTTTCCAGCTTGGCCTCGAACAGCTCGAACAGAGTGAAGGCATCGGCGGCGGCACCGGCGAAGCCGGCCAGCACCTGGCCGTCGCGGCCAAGGCGGCGCACCTTGCGCGCGTTGCCCTTCATCACCGTGTGGCCGAGGGTGACCTGGCCATCACCGGCAATGGCCACGTGATCGCCGCGGCGCACGCAGACGATGGTGGTGGCGTGGAAAACATTGGGATTCTGACTGGGGTCCATGCGGCCTCCGATAGCTGTTCACGGGACATGGGGACAGCGCCGGGAGCGATCAAGCCCGCGCGGACGGATGCCGTTCAGCGCTTGGCATGCGAAGGCCGCTCTGGATTCGGCTCGATGCCCCAGGCGATGTACCAGTCCTCGCCCTGGGTTTCGATGGGGTGCTGGGTGCGGCCCGAGCCGTTGCCACAGGCCAGCGCGTCGGCCGCGCAGTAGCGGTCACAGCCCCAGCAGATGCGTTCGGGGTGCCGGGGAAGCAGGGGAATGGGCTTTGCCATGCTGGCGGTTTCCTCGTGGCCTGCGGCCACGATGCGCCGATGCGCCCCACCCTGCCCTGATGCAGATCAAGCGAGGGCTGTTGCGCTCGCCGGGCACGGCCCGGCGCTACCCGGTCGGTTTGCGCTTGGCGCGCGGATGCGCGGCGTCGTAGACCTTGGCCAGGTGCTGGAAATCAAGGTGGGTGTAGATCTGCGTGGTGGCGATGTCGGCGTGGCCAAGCAGTTCCTGCACGCCGCGCAGGTCGCCGGAGGATTCCAGGATGTGACTGGCGAAACTGTGCCGCAGCATGTGCGGGTGCACGTGCTTGAACAGGCCCTGGCGCTGGGCCAGCTGGCGGATGCGGATCTGCACCGCACGCTGGCTGATCGGCCCCTTGCGGCCGGGGAACACCGGCGTCGCCGGGCCACCACCACTTTGCGCGCGCCAGGACAGCAGTGCTTCGCGCGCGGGCCGCCCGAACGGCACCCGGCGCTGGCGGTTGCCCTTGCCGAGCACGTTGACCAGACCGCTGTCGAAATCTAGGTCGCGCCAGGTCAGCGCGCACACTTCGCTCAGGCGCAGGCCGGAGGAATAGAACAGTTCCAGCAGCGCGCGGTCGCGGCGGCCGAGTTCACCTTCCGGTTCCAGTTCGACCAGCTGCACCGCTTCATCAGCATCGAGCACCTGCGGCAGGCGCCGCGGCGCACGGGGCGCTTTCAGGCTCGCGGCCGGGCTCACCTCGATGCGCCCGTGCTTGAGCAGCCAGGCGTAGAAACTACGGCAGGCCGACAGGCGGCGCTGCAGGCTCTTGGCCGACAACCCGCGACGATGCTCATCGGCGACGAACTGGCGCAGCGTTTCAGCATCCACTGCCTCCACCGCCACGCCGCGCGGCTCCGCCCACACGGTGAGCGTGTCCAGGTCACGGCGGTAGGCGTCGAGCGTATGCGCCGACATCCGCCGTTCCACCTGCAGGTGCTGCAGGAAGTGCTGTACCGCGCTCATCGTCGTGCGTCCCGGCTCAGCGCTCGAAGCGCTTCAGGCCGGTGACAAGGGCATCACCCATCATGCGCAGGAACAGCGTGCCCATGCCCGGGTAGAAGCGGTTGGCATCGTGGCTGCCGACTGCGATCAGGCCGATGCCCGGCAGCGGCAGCAGTGCGGTGGTCTGCACTTCATCGCTGCGCGCGCCGTACAGCACGGCGTTCTTCTCAGGCTGCAGGCGCCCGCAGATCGGCTCGCCGTCCTTCAGGCAATCGCGGAACGGGCCCAGCTGCGCGTCGTCTGCGGCGATCACCTGCAGCCATTCGGCCTGCTCCAGACCAGCCACCGGGGTGTGCACCACCAGGCGCACCAGGTCACCGGCAAAATCTTCCTGCAGCGAGGCCGCCATCGCACGCAGGGTGTCGGCGGCGTTGTCCTGCTTCATCAGGGCCAGGGTCAGCTGGTGCGTACGCACCGCCAACCGCTCGTTGACCTGGGCGGTCGCGCCCAGGTCGGCCAACCGTCGCGCCAGCTCGCGGTTCTTCTCGCGCAGCACTTCCAGCTGGTAGCTGGCCAGCGACGCGGTCGGGCCGTCATCGCGCGGCACCACCAGGGTCAGGGCCAGGTCCGGGAACTGCTTGAGGAAGCCGGGATGGCGCCGCAACCACGCAGCGACGTCATGGCCCCCGAGCTTGTCGACGGTCTCACTCATGCGATCCACTCCCCTTCGAAGACGAATGCGGTCGGGCCGGCCATCACCACCGGCTGGCCGTCGCCCGGCCACTGGATGCGCAGTTCACCACCGGGCAGGCTGATGCGTGCATCGGCCTGCAGCCGGCCGCGCTGCATCAGAGTGACGGCCGCTGCGCAGGCACCGCTGCCGCAGGCCAGGGTTTCGCCGACGCCACGCTCGTACACGCGCAGGCGCGCATGGTCCGGACCCATCACCTGGGCGAAGCCCACGTTGACTGACTGCGGGAACGACGCATGCTGCTGCAGCAGCGCACCGACACGCTCGACCGGAGCGGCATCGACCAGGCCTACTTCGATGACCGCGTGCGGATTGCCCATCGACACCGCCGAGAAGCGCACGGTCTCGCCCTGCAGCGGCATCAGGTATTCGTCGCGCGCATGGGCGAAGCCCACCAGCGGCACCTGCGATGGTTCGAACGCCGGCACGCCCATGGCCACCGAGAAGCGGCCATCGCCCAGCACCTGCACCTCGTGGCTGGCCAGCGGGCTGTCGATCACGAAGCGCTCGCCCTGGGCACTGCCCTCGCGCACCAGCCAGGCGGCGATGCAGCGCGCGCCGTTGCCGCACTGCTCGGAATTGGAACCGTCGGCATTCCAGATCCGGTAGGACGCCACCGAGCCGTCCGCACGCGGGGCCTCGATGGTCAGGATCTGGTCGCAGCCTACGCCGGTGTGGCGGTCGGCCAGGCGCGCGGCCACTTCAGGGGTGGGCGGCGGCGTGCCGTCACGCAGGTCGATCACTACGAAATCGTTGCCCGCACCGTGCATCTTGCTGAAGCGCAGGGCGTTGGAGCCAGCCTTACTCATTCCCACCGTCCACCGGCTTGATCGGGTCCGGGGTGACCGAGGGGCTGCCGTCGCTGGTCGGCTGGGTGGCTTCCGGGGTGGCTTCGGGCTCGACGGCCGGTTCGACCGTCTCTTCCACCGGCACCGGCTTCTGCGGCAGTACCAGCGGGCCCTTGTTGCCACAGGCGGACAGGAACAGCAGCGAGGCCGCTGCCAGCGGAATCAGAATGACGTTGCGATGGGGGATCTTCATGCGCCCGAGTATAGCCATTGGCAGCTGAGCGGTAGGTGGAGGGTGCAGGGCCACGCATCCGCCGGGCATGGCCCGGCGCTACCGCAACCGTGCACCCCAGGTAGCGCCGGGCCATGCCCGGCGGGAGCCTTATTCCCGCGGGGGCAACGGCCGTGTCCACAGCCAGATCGCCACCACGGTCATGCTGCCGATGGAAAACCACTTCACCCAGGCGATCGGCACGCACCACAGCATGATGCCGGCGCACGCGGCCATGGTGATCGTGGCCATCCACTTGCCGTAGCGGCTGACCGCACCGTGCGCCTGCCAGTTGGCGATGGCCGGGCCGAACCGCGGATGCTGCAGCAGCCAGGCGTGCAGGCGCTCGGAGCCGCGCGAGGCGGCCCAGGCCGAAATCAGGATGAATACGGTGGTCGGCAGGCCCGGCACGAAGATGCCGACGATGCCGGTGCCGAGGCTGGCATAGGCCAGCAGCCACCACGCCCAGCGGAAACGCACCACGCGCGGCGGCGGCGCGTCATCCGGGGGCGGTGGTGCGGGCGTGGTCATGGCCGCAAGGATACCGGTTCAGGGTGCCAGGCAGTGCCCGGCACCCTGTCGCCATCACGGCTGGACGATGCCCAGCTGCTGCAGCACGAACGCATACGACTCGGACAGCTCGCGGTAACGCTGGAAGCGCCCGGACTTGCCGCCGTGGCCGGCTTCCATGTTCGTGCGGAACACGATCGGGTAGTGGCCGGTGTTGTCGTCACGCAGCTTGGCCACCCACTTGGCCGGTTCCCAGTACTGCACCTGCGAATCCCACAGGCCGGTGCCCACGAACAGCGACGGGTAGGCCTGCTTCGTGACGTTGTCGTAGGGCGAGTAGGACAGCATGTAGTCGTAGTACTGCTTCTGCTCCGGGTTGCCCCACTCGTCGTACTCGTTGGTGGTCAGCGGAATGGTCGGGTCGAGCATGGTGGTGACCACGTCGACGAACGGTACCTGCGCCACCATCACCCGGTAATCCTGCGGCGCCTGGTTGGCCACCGCGCCCATCAGCAGGCCACCGGCGCTGCCACCGGAGGCGGCGACGCGGTCCTTGGCCGCCCAGCCCTGCGCCACCAGGCCACGGGTGACGTCGATGAAGTCGTTGAAGGTGTTCTGCTTGTGCAGCAGCTTGCCGTTCTCGTACCAGTCGCGGCCCATTTCCTGGCCGCCACGGATGTGGGCGATGGCGTAGACCACGCCACGGTCGAGCAGGCTCACCGCGGTCTGGTTGAAGTACGGGTCCATCGACATGCCGTAGCTGCCGTAGGCGTACTGGAACAGCGCGCCCTTGCCATCCTTCTGGTAGCCCTTGCGGTAGACCAGCGACACCGGCACCTTCACTCCGTCGCGCGCGGTGATCCAGACGCGGTCGGTCTCGTACTTCGAGGCGTCATAGCCGATGACCGGCTGCACCTTCAGCTGGCGACGCTCACCGGTGGCGGTGTTCAGTTCGAACACGGTGGTCGGGGTGGTCATCGAGGTGTAGACGTAGCGCAGCCACGGCGTGTCGGCCTCGGTGTTGTCGCCCAGGCCCATCGAATACGCCGGCTCATCAGCCTTCACGTAGTCGCTGCGGCCATCCTTGAACAGCAGGCGGATGCGCTCCAGGCCTTCGGAACGTTCGGCGATGGCGGTGTAGCTGTCGAACAGCTCGAAGCCTTCGATGAACACCGCATCGTCGTGCGCGATCCAATCCTTCCACTGCGCACGCGAAGTGGCATCGGTGGGAGCGGTGACCAGCTTGAAGTTCTTCGCACCGTCGTTGGTGCGGATCACCCAGCGACCGTCGTAATGGTCGGCGTCGTACTCGACGTCACGCTGGCGCGGGGCCAGCACGGTGAAGGTGGTCGGGTCGCTGGCCGGGGCGTAGCGCTCTTCCGAGGACACGGTGCTGTGCACGCCGATGGTGATGAAGCGATCGTCGCGGGTGCGGCCGATGCCCATGTAGAAGCTGTCGTCCTTCTCTTCGTAGACGACGGTGTCGGCGCTGGCCGGGGTGCCCAGCACGTGCTTCTTCACCCGCACGGTCAGCAGGGTCTCCGGATCGTTCTCGACGTACAGCACGGTGCGGTTGTCGTCGGCCCAGACCAGGTTGCCGGAGCTGCCGGTGATGACGTCGGGAAGCACCTTGCCGGTGGCCAGGTCCTTGAAGCGGATGGTGTACTGGCGGCGGCCGACATCATCGTCGGCCCAGGCCAGCAGCTGGTTGTCCTGGCTGACTTCCATCGCGCCGACGCTGAAATAGCCCTTGCCGGCGGCCATCGCGTTGACGTCCAGCAGGACTTCCTCGGCCGCCTCCATGCTGCCCTTGCGGCGCGCGTGGATGGGGTAGTCCTGGCCGGTCTCGTAGCGGCTGTAGTACCAGTAGCCGCGCTCGCGCGCCGGCACGCTGGAATCGTCCTGCTTGATGCGGCCGACGATTTCCTTGTACAGGGTGTCCTCAAGCGGCTTCAAAGGCGCCAGCAGCTGATCGGTGTAGGCATTCTCGGCCTGCAGGTAGGCCAGCATGTCCTTGTTCTCGCGCTTGTCGTCGCGCAGCCAGTAGTAATCGTCGTTGCGGGTGGCGCCGAACGGCGCCTTGACCTCGTGCGGGTGCTTGGCGGCATCCGGCGGAACGGGCGGGGTGGCGGCGGTAACGGTGCTGGTCATCAGGCTGGCAAGCAACAGGCAGAGGGTGGATTTCATGAGATAAGGGTCCTGGTGCGGTTACGCAATGGCGTCCGTGGCGTAGGTAGAGTCGAGCTTGCTCGACTGACCGCAACCGCAGTTGAGCAAGCTCGACTCTACCACTGCTGCAGCGGCCACTGCCGGCGGCGTACCATGGCGGCATGAGCACCCTGCCCCACACGCCGGGCTACAGCCGGCGCAGCCATGAGATCGCCCCGTTCCACGTGATGTCCCTGCTGGCCCGCGCGCAGGCGCTGGAACAGGCCGGCCATGACGTGATCCATCTGGAGATCGGCGAACCGGACTTCACCACCGCCGAGCCGGTCGTGCGCGCCGGCCAGGCCGCACTGGCGGCCGGCCATACCCGCTACACCGCCGCGCGCGGCCTGCCGGCCCTGCGCCAGGCGATCAGCGGCTTCTACCGCAGCCACTACGGGCTGGACATCGATCCCGATCGCATCCTGGTCACCCCCGGCGGTTCCGGCGCACTGTTGCTGGCCAGCAGCCTGCTGGTCGATCCGGGCCGGCACTGGCTGCTGGCCGACCCCGGCTATCCCTGCAACCGCCACTTCCTGCGGCTGGTGGAAGGCGGCGCGCAGCTGGTGCCGGTCGGCCCCGATACCGCCTACCAGCTGACCCCCTCGCTGGTGGAACAGCACTGGAATGCCGACAGCGTTGGTGCGCTGGTCGCCTCACCCGCCAACCCCACCGGCACCGTGCTGTCGGCCGATGAACTGGCCGCGCTGTCGACCTCGCTGCATGCGCGCGGTGGCCACCTGGTGGTGGACGAGATCTACCACGGCCTGACCTATGGTCTGGATGCGCCCAGCGTGCTGCAGGTGGATGACAGCGCCTTCGTGCTGAATAGCTTCTCCAAGTACTTCGGCATGACCGGCTGGCGGCTGGGCTGGCTGGTGGCGCCGCCGGCGGCGGTGCCCGATCTGGAGAAGCTGGCGCAGAACCTGTACATCAGCGCGTCGAGCATCGCCCAGCATGCCGCCCTCGCCTGTTTCAGCGAGGAATCGATGGCGATCTTCGAGCAGCGCCGCGAGGCGTTCCGCCAGCGCCGTGATTTCCTGCTGCCGGCCCTGCGCGAGCTGGGCTTCCGCATCGAGGTGGAGCCGCAGGGCGCGTTCTATCTGTACGCCGACGTCAGTGCGTTCACTGACGATGCGCAGGCGTTCTGCGCGCACTTTCTGGAAACCGAGCATGTGGCATTCACCCCGGGCCTGGATTTCGGTTTTCACCGCGCCAACCAGCACGTGCGCCTGGCGTATACGCAGGAAGTGCCGCGGCTGCAGGAGGCCGTTGAGCGGATTGCGCGTGGGTTGAAGCGATTCCGGTAGCGCCGGGCCACGCCCAGCGGAATTTTTGCGGCGCGACCCGACAACGAAAAACGCCGCCCGAGGGCGGCGTTTTTCATTCCATCACTTGCCGCCCAAGCGCTCCCACAGGAAGCTGTAGGCCAGGGCCGACATGTGTGCGGCCTGCGCATTGTTGGCTGCGCCGCCGTGGCCACCTTCGATGTTCTCGTAGTAGGTCACGTCCTTGCCGGCGTCGATCATCTTCGCTGCCATCTTGCGGGCGTGGCCCGGGTGCACGCGGTCATCGCGGGTGGAGGTGGTGAACAGCACCGGCGGGTAGGTCTTCTTCGCGTCGAACAGGTGATACGGCGAGAAGGTCTTGATGAACTCCCAGTCGCTGGTGTCCGGGTTGCCGTACTCGGCCATCCACGACGCACCGGCCAGCAGGTGGCTGTAGCGCTTCATGTCCAGCAGCGGCACCTGCACCACCACCGCACCGAACAGTTCCGGGTACTGGGTGAGCATGTTGCCGGTGAGCAGGCCACCGTTGCTGCCGCCCTGCACGCCCAGGTGCTTGGCGGTGGTGATCTTGCGGGTAACCAGATCCTGCGCGACCGCGGCCATGTCTTCATAGGCCTTGTGACGGTTCTGCTTCAGCGCCGCCTGGTGCCAGCGCGGGCCGTACTCGCCACCGCCACGGATGTTGGCGACCACGTACACGCCGCCCTTCTCCAGCCAGGCGCGGCCCATGCCACCGGAGTAGCTCGGGGTCAGCGAGATCTCGAAACCACCGTAGCCATACAGCAGGGTCGGGTTGGAACCATCCAGCTTCATCGCCTTGTCGTGCACCACGAAGTACGGCACGCGGGTGCCGTCCTTGCTGGTGGCGAAGTGCTGCTCGATCACCTTGCCCTCGGCATCGAAGAAGGCCGGCATGGTCTTCAGCGTTTCCGGGGCCTTGCCGATGTCGGCCAGAGCCAGGGTGGTCGGGGTCAGGTAATCGGTGGCGGTCAGCCAGACGGCGTCGCTGTCGTTGCTGTCCACTGCACCCACGGCAAGGGTGCCGAAGGCCGGCGCACCGACGAACTCACTCTTCTGCCAGCCGTTGGCACCCGGGGTCAGCACCGACAGGCGGTTCTTGACGTCGTCGAGCACGTTCAGCACGAGGTGGCTCCTGGTCCAGGTCGCACCGGCCAGCGAGGTGGTCGCGGTCGGGGTGAACAGGACTTCGAAATCACGCTTGCCGGCCAGGAAATCGTCGAGCTTGGTCGCCAGCAGCGAGCCGGAGGTGTAGGTCTTGCCACCCACGGTCCACGGGTCGCGCAGTTCCAGGGTCAGCCACTGCTTGTGCAGGCCCTTTTCCGCCGAGTTCGGCGCATCGATCTTGGTCAGCGTGCCGTTGTCGGCGCGCAGGTACAGCTCGTTGTTGTAGAAGGCCAGCGTGCGGCTGACCAGGTTGCGCTCGAAGCCCGGGGTGTCATCGTGCATCGCCGCGATGTACATGTCTTCCGGCTTGCCTTCGTAGACCACGCTGGCCGAGGCCAGCGGCGTGCCGCGCTTCCACAGCTTGGCCACGCGCGGGTAGCCGGAGGTGGTCATCGAACCGGTACCGAAATCGGTGTAGACGAACACCGAATCACGGTCGATCCAGCCCAGGCCGCCCTTGGATTCGGGGCGGAAGAAGCCGTCCTTGATCCAGGTCTTGTTGGCCAGGTCGAATTCGCGGGTGACATCGGCATCGGCACCGCCGCGCGACAGCGCGATCAGGCAGCGGCTGTAGTCCGGGCGCAGGCAGTCGGCGCCATGCCAGACCCAGTTTTCGCCCTCGGCCTTGTTCAGTGCATCCAGGTCGAGCACGGTTTCCCACTGCGGCGAGGCCTTGCGGTACTCGGCCAGGGTGGTGCGGCGCCACAGGCCGCGCTCGTGCTGCTGGTCCTTCCAGAAGTTGTAGTAATAGTCGCCGATCTTCTGCACGCCGGGGATCTTGGCGTCCGAATCGAGCACCTCGCGGATGCTGGCTTCCATCTGCTTAAAGGCCGGGGTCTGCGCCAGGCGGCCCTCGGACTTGGCATTCTGTTCCTTGACCCAGGACAGCGGCTTGTCGCCGGTGACGTCCTCCAGCCAGGCGTAACGGTCGGTTTCTTCAGCAGCCACGGCGGTCCCCACCGAAGCAGCGGTCATCATGCCGGCCAGCAGGCAGGCGGAAGCGAATCGTGACATTGCGGTTCCAGGCAGTCATAAGCGCTGGAACGCTAGCACGGATCCCCGGGGCCGCCCCCGTGTCGAAGGTCAGGCCGCAGCGGTACGCGCGCGCCGCGCCCGTGCCGGCAGGCGCCGGGCCTGCATGCCCGGCTGGCGCAGGCGGCGCAGCCA
>NZ_QETL01000065.1:0-22248 GCF_003105135.1 Stenotrophomonas sp. SPM
TGATCGAGGACATCGCCATCCAGCTGGAAGACGGCGAACAGCGCATCGTCGGCGTGATGGTGGAAAGCCATCTGGTCGGTGGCCGCCAGGAACTGGTGGGCCAGGAAGCTCCAACCCCTCAGCGCAGCAGCGCGATCACCGCACACACGGCCACGATCACCAGCGCCACCCACTGCATCGGCACAAAGAAGAAATGATGCGGTGCCGCCTCGCCCTTCTGTCGCGGCGCACGGTTCAGCCACAGGCCCAGCAGCACGTTCACGCCAGCGCCGATGCCACCGCCCAGCAGCACCTGCTGCAGCGGGATGTTGCCCTTCGGACCGTCGTGCGGGAAGAAGTACGCCAGCAGCAGGATCACCGCGATCGGTGTCACCAGCGTCATGAATCCCCAACCGCGATAGATCATCGTGCAGCTCCATGCAAAAAATGGGCTGCATTGTAGCGGGGCAAGCGCGGGCGATCGCTTTCTGTAGCGCCGAGCCCATGCTCGGCTGCGTGTATCTGAGCCGAGCATGGGCTCGGCACTACAGACATCCAATGCCACGGCGCTTTCATATCCATCGGCCACGCCGCCATTGCGGCGGCGCGGCCGCTCGAACTCAGCGCAGGCCCGTCTCGTTGCGGGCAATCACGAGGCGCTGGATTTCCGAGGTGCCTTCGTAGATCTCGGTGATCTTGGCATCACGGAAGTAGCGCTCCAGCGGCATTTCCTTGGAATAGCCCATGCCGCCGTGGATCTGCACGGCCTGGTGGGTAATCCACATCGCGGCTTCCGAAGCAGTCAGCTTGGCGATGGCCGCTTCGTTGCTGAAGCGCTTGCCCTCGCCCTTTACCCACGCCGCGCGCAGGGTCAGCAGCAGGGCGGCGTCCAGCTTGCACTTCATGTCGGCGATCTTCGCCTGGGTCATCTGGAAGGTGCCGATGGCGGCGCCGAAGGCCTTGCGGTCCTTCACGTATTCCAAGGTGGCCTCATAGGCGGCACGGGCGATGCCGATGGCCTGCGAGGCGATGCCGATGCGGCCGGCGTCGAGCACGCCCATGGCGATCTTGAAGCCCTCGCCTTCCTGGCCGAGCACGTCGTCGGCCTGGGCCACGTAGTCGTTGAACTCGATCTCGCAGGTGGCCGAGGCACGGATGCCCAGCTTCGGCTCGGTCTTGCCGCGGCCGAAGCCGGCGTTGTCGGTGTCGATCAGGAAGGCGGTGATGCCGCGCGCGCCCTTGTCCGGCTCGCTCATCGCGAACAGCACGATGTACTTGGCCACCGGGCCGGAGGTGATCCAGCTCTTCTTGCCGTTGATGACATAGGTACCGTCGGCCTGTTTGACTGCGCGGCAGCGCATGGCCGTGGCATCCGAACCGGACTGCGGCTCGGTCAGGGCGAACGCACCGATGGCCTCGCCTTCGGCGATGGCGCGCACGTACTTCTGCTTCTGCGCCTCGCTGCCATGGGTCAGGATGCCGTTGCAGAACAGCGAATTGTTGACCGACATGATGGTCGAGTGCGCAGCATCACCAGCGGCGACCTCCACCATCGCCAGCACGTAGGCCACCGGGTCCATGCCCGCGCCGCCGTACTCGGTCGGCACTTCGATGCCCATCAGGCCGTTTTCGCCCAGCAGGCGGATGTTCTCAAGGGGGAACTCGCCGGTGCGGTCATGGTGCTCCGCGCTCGGGGCGATCTTCTCCTGCGCGATGCGCCGCGCCACGTCCTGCAGCATCAACTGCTCTTCAGTAAAGCTGAAATCCACAACACCCTCCCAGGTACATGATGATAGGGGCCACGCACTGCGCGCCCAGGTGGCTCGATTGTACCGGGGCCGGGCAACGGCGGCTGACTTGGAGGGTGTGGCGGCTTGACCGGAACCGCCGCCGTCGGCGAATATATCTCTATATCGCGATAGGTAGATATTTATGGATCTGGAAGACTGGTCGACCCGCCTGAAGGTGTTCGCCGACGCCACCCGCGTGCGCCTGCTGGCGCTGCTGGAACAGGAAGAGCTGACCGTGGCCGAGCTGTCGGCGATCACCCGGCTGGCGCAGCCGCGGGTGTCGACCCACCTGGCGCGCCTGAAGGAAGCCGGCCTGGTCCGCGACCGCCGTGCCGGCGTGTCGGCCTATTACCGCTTCGACGATGCCCAGCTGGACCCGGCGCAGCGCGCATTGTGGCATGCATTGAGCAACGGAAGCGACGATCCGTTGCTGCGCCAGGATGCCGAACGCGTCGCTGCGGTGATGGCCAGCCGCGCCGCCGACCAGAACTGGGCCGACAGCGTGGCCGGCGACATGGAGCGCCACTACTCGCCGGGCCGCACCTGGGAAGCTTTGGCCCGCACCGCGCTGCCGCTGCTGGAAACCGGTGACGTGCTCGACATCGCCTCCGGTGACGGCGTGCTGGCCGAACTGGTGGCCCCGCACGCCAGCCGCTACGTCTGCATCGACACCAGCGCGCGCGTGGTGGCCGCCGCCAGCGAGCGCCTGCGCCGCCTTCCCAACGTGGAGGTGCGCGAGGGCGACATGCACGCCCTGCCCTTCAAGGACGGCAGCTTCGACCTGGTGGTGCTGATGCACGCCCTGACCTACGCCAGCAAGCCGGCGCAGGCCGTGGCCGAGTCCGCGCGCGTGCTGCGCCCGGGCGGCCGCCTGCTGCTGTGCAGCCTGGCCCGCCACGAGCACAAGGCCGCGGTGGAAGCCTATGGCCACGTCAACCTCGGCTTCAGCGACAAGGAACTGCGCAGGTTCGTCGACAAGGCCGGCCTGCAGGTTTCCAGCCTGGAAACCGTGACCCGCGAAAAACGCCCGCCGCATTTCGAAGTCATCTCGCTGATCGCCAACAAGCCCTGAGGTCGCCGTGTCCGCCCTGCCCTGGCTGCATCCCGAACGTGCCCATGCCCTGCTCGCCGCACTGCGCGAACGCATCCTGATCATCGACGGGGCGATGGGCACGATGATCCAGCGCCATGACCTGCAGGAAGACGATTACCGCGGCGAGCGCTTCGCCGGCGGCTACGACCACGACCATGGCCCCGGTTGCGACCACGCCGCGCCGGAAGGCCACGACCTGAAGGGCAACAACGACCTGCTGCTGCTCACCCGGCCGCAGGTCATCGGTGACATCCACACCGCCTACCTGCAGGCCGGCGCGGACCTGGTGGAAACCAACACGTTCAACGCGACCTCGGTCAGCCAGGCCGACTACCACCTCGAACATCTGGTGTATGAGCTGAACAAGGCCGGCGCCGCCGTCGCCCGCGCCTGCTGCGATGCCGTCGAAGCGACCACGCCGGACAAGCCGCGCTTCGTCATCGGCGTGATCGGGCCGACCAGCCGCACCGCCTCGATCAGCCCCGACGTGAACGATCCCGGCTTCCGCAACACAAGTTTCGACGAGCTGCGCGACACCTACCGCGAAGCCATCGAAGGCCTGATAGATGGTGGCGCCGACACCCTGATGGTCGAGACCATCTTCGACACGCTCAACGCCAAGGCCGCGCTGTATGCGCTGGAAGAGGCCTTCGATGCGCGCGGCGCACGCCTGCCGGTGATGATCTCCGGCACCATCACCGACGCGTCCGGCCGCACTCTGTCGGGGCAGACCGCCGATGCCTTCCATGCCTCGCTGGCCCACGCGCGCCCGCTGTCGATCGGCCTGAACTGCGCGCTGGGTGCCGATGCCATGCGCCCGCACGTGGAAACCCTGTCCCAGGTGGCCGACTGCCATGTCAGCGCGCACCCCAATGCCGGCCTGCCCAATGCCTTCGGCGAGTACGACGAGACGCCCGAGGAAATGGCCGCCACCCTGCGCGGCTTCGCCGAGGATGGCCTGCTGAACCTCGTCGGTGGCTGCTGCGGCTCCACCCCCGACCATATCCGCGCCATCGCCGAGGCCGTCGCCGGCCTGCCGCCGCGCGCCCTGCCCGGTGCACAGGAGCAGCAGGCCGCATGAGCACTTCGCCCTACACCCGCCTGTCCGGCCTGGAACCGCTGGTCATCACCCCGGAACTGCTGTTCGTCAACGTCGGCGAACGCACCAACGTCACCGGCAGCGCGCAGTTCCGCAAGCTCATCAAGGAAGGCCGCTACGAGGAAGCGGTGGACGTCGCGCGCCAGCAGGTGGCCAGCGGTGCGCAGATCCTCGACGTCAACATGGACGAGGGCCTGATCGACTCGGAAGCGGCGATGACCCGCTACCTCAACCTGATCATGTCCGAGCCGGACATCGCGCGCATCCCGGTAATGGTCGATTCCTCCAAGTGGAGCGTGATCGAGGCGGGCCTGAAATGCCTGCAGGGCAAGAGCGTGGTCAACTCGATCTCGCTGAAGGAAGGCGAGGCACTGTTCCGCGAGCACGCACGCAAGGTGCTGCGCTATGGCGCGGCCGCTGTGGTGATGGCCTTCGACGAGGCCGGCCAGGCCGATACCTGCGCGCGCAAGGTCGAGATCTGCACGCGCGCCTACCGCATCCTCGTCGATGAAATCGGCTTCCCGCCTCAGGACATCATCTTCGACCCGAACATCTTCGCCGTCGCCACGGGTATCGAAGAGCACGACAACTACGCAGTCGACTTCATCGAAGCGACCCGCATCATCAAGCAGACCCTGCCGCACTGCCACGTATCCGGCGGCGTCTCCAACGTGTCGTTCTCGTTCCGCGGCAATGAGACGGTGCGCCAGGCCATCCATTCGGTGTTCCTGTACCACGCCATCGCCGCCGGCATGGACATGGGCATCGTCAACGCCGGCGCAATGCCGATCTACGACGAGCTGGAACCGGAGCTGCGCGAGCGCGTGGAGGACGTGATCCTCAACCGCCGCAGCGATTCGACCGAGCGCTTGCTGGAGATCGCCGAACGTTACAAGGGAAAGAAAGGCGCGGTGAAGACCGAAGACCTGGCCTGGCGTGAAAAGCCGGTGGCGCAGCGCCTGGCGCACGCCCTGGTGCACGGCCTGGACGCCTTCGTGGAAGAAGACACCGAACTGGCCCGGCAGGCCTCCAGCCGCCCGCTGGACGTGATCGAAGGCCCGTTGATGGACGGCATGAACGTGGTCGGCGATCTGTTCGGCGCCGGCAAGATGTTCCTGCCGCAGGTGGTGAAATCCGCGCGCGTGATGAAGAAGGCGGTGGCCTACCTGCTGCCGTACATCGAAGCCGAAAAGGCCCGCAGCGGCGACACCGCGCGCAGCAACGGCAAGATCATCATGGCCACGGTGAAGGGCGATGTGCACGACATCGGCAAGAACATCGTCGGCGTGGTCCTGGCCTGCAACAACTTCGAGGTGGTCGACCTGGGCGTGATGGTGCCGGCGCAGAAGATCCTCGATGCCGCGCGCGAACACCACGCCGATCTGATTGGCCTGTCCGGGCTGATTACCCCCTCGCTGGAAGAAATGAGCCACGTCGCCCGCGAAATGGAGCGCCAGGGTTTCGACCTGCCGCTGCTGATCGGCGGTGCCACCACCTCGCGCGCACACACCGCGCTGAAGATCGACCCGCATTACAAGGCGCCCACGGTGTGGGTGAAGGATGCCTCGCGCGCGGTCGGCGTGGCCCAGTCGTTGATCTCGCGCGACCTGCGCGAGGCCTTCGTTGCCGCCAACGAAGCCGACTACGCCGAGATTCGCGCGCGCCACCGCAACCGCGGCGATGCCAAGCGCCTGGTCACGCTGGAACACGCACGCGGGCAGAAGTTCCAAGGCGACTGGGCGAACTACATCCCGCCGGCACCGAAGCAGCCGGGCCTGCACGTGTTCGATGATTACCCGCTGGCCGAACTGGTCGACTACATCGACTGGACCCCGTTCTTCCAGGCGTGGGAATTGGCCGGCAAGTACCCGGCCATCCTCACCGATGAGATCGTCGGCACCCAGGCCAGCGAGCTGTACCGCGACGCACGCGCGATGCTCGACCGCATCGTCGGCGAGAAGTGGGTGCAGGCCAAGGCCGTTTTCGGCCTGTGGCCGGCCAACAGCGTCGGCGACGACGTGCGCGTGCAGCACCCAGAGGGCGAGACCACCCTGCACTTCCTGCGCCAGCAGGTGGACAAGCCGGCCGAGCGCCCCGACTTCTGCCTGGCCGACTTCATCGCCCCGGCCGACAGTGGCAAGCAGGACTGGATCGGCGCCTTCGCGGTGACCGCCGGCATCGGCATCGACGCCCACGTCGCGCGCTTTGAGGCCGACCATGACGACTACAACGCGATCCTGCTGAAGGCCCTCGCCGACCGCTTCGCCGAGGCGCTGGCCGAGCGACTGCACCAGCGCGTACGCACCGAATTCTGGGGTTACGACCACGCCGAGACGCTGGACAACGAGGCGTTGATCGACGAGCAGTACCGCGGCATCCGCCCGGCACCGGGCTACCCGGCCTGCCCCGAACACAGCGAGAAACGCCGTTTGTTCGACCTGCTGCAGGCCGAAGCGAACGCCAGCATGGAGCTGACCGAGAGCTTCGCGATGCTGCCCACCGCCGCCGTATCGGGTTACTACCTCAGCCACCCGCAGAGCCAGTACTTCGTGGTCGGCCGCCTCAGCCGCGAACAGGTGAGCGACTACGCGCGCCGCAAGAGCGTCGACCGCGCCCAGGCCGAGCGCTGGCTGGCCTCCAACCTCGACTACGACCCCGAATGAGGCGGTAGCGCCGGGCCATGCCCGGCCTCATCTCCCGTCCGCCGGGCATGCCCCGGCGCTACCGTGCATGATTCTCGCGATGACCGTTCCCGCCGCCCGCCTGTCCAGCTTCTACCTGTTCTATTACGCGGCGCTGGGCGCCTTCACGCCTTACTGGAGCCTGTTCCTGACCGCGCGCGGCATGAGCGTGACCGCCATCAGCGTGATGATGGGCCTGTGGTACGCCACGCGCGTGATTGCGCCCAGCACCTGGACCACACTGGCCGCCGCCTCACCGCGCCCGATCCGCCTGCTGCGCGTGGGCTGCGTGCTGACCCTGCTCAGCTTCGCCGTGTTCCTGCTACCGTTGCCGCAGCCGTGGATGTACCCGTCGATGGTGGTGTTCTGCTTCTTCTACAACGCGGTGATGCCGCAATTCGAGTCGATCACCCTTACCCACCTGGGCAGCGACAGCCATCGCTACGGGCTGATCCGGGTCTGGGGCTCGCTGGGATTCATCGCCATCGTCACCCTGTTCGGCTGGCTGATCGAAGGCGATGGCAACGGCAACCGCGCCGGGCTGCTGCCGTGGATGATGCTGCCGCTGTTCGCCCTGCTGGTGGTCTCGGCCTTCAGCAACCAGTACGCGCGCGATATCGGCAAGGCCGAGGGCGATGCCAGCGGCTTCTGGCAGATCGTGCGCCGCCCGCCGGTGCTGGCGTTCTTCCTCGCCGCCTTCATGGAACAACTGTCGTTCGGCCCGTACTACACGTTTTTCTCGGTCTACATGGACCACCACGGCTACCGCACGTTTACCCTCGGCCTGCTGTGGACCATCGGCGTGGTGTTCGAGGTGGGCGTGTTCTTCACCATCGGCCGCTTCTTCCGCCGCTACGACGCCAGCTGGATGCTGCTGATCGCACTGGTCAGTTCCTGCCTGCGCTGGGCGGTCACCGCGCTGTTCCCGGAAAACCTGCCGGTGATGCTGGTGGCGCAGACCGCACACGCGCTGGGCTTCGCCGCGTTCTTCGCCGCGGCGATGCAGATGCTGGCGACCTATTTCCCCGGCCGCCTCAACGGCCATGGCCAGGGCCTTCTGTATGGCTTCTCGTCCGGTGTCGGTGGCGTGCTGGGCGCACTCATCGCTGGCCAGCTGTGGACCATCGACAACGGCCGCACGGCGTTCCTGGCCGGCAGCGGCTTCGCCCTGGTCGGCGCCCTGCTGTGCTTCTTCGCGCTGAGCCTGCCGTTGATCCGCGCGCGGCGTCGCGTCGCCCGCGCGGAGTGAACGCCATGCGCCGCTTCAGGGCTGGCGCAGGACCTGCTGCAGTGACGGCAGCAGCACGCGGTTGCCATAGCCACTGACGTGGTCGCCATCGAAGTACAGCGGCCGGCCATCGCGTTGTGCCGGGCACAGGGTGGCATCACACAGCACCGGCAGCGGGTCCCACATCATCGCACCCGGCAGGCCAGCGACCACCTGCTGCAGGCTGCCAAGCATGGGCGCACGCAGCGCCTCCATGTCCGCGCGGGTGCTGACCAGTCCATTGCGGCAGACTTCATTGTCGGCGTTGAACGCATCCGAACACCGGTATGGGGGTGCTGGCAGCACCGGCTTGGGTGCCTCCATCACGATGCGCACGCCGCGCTCGGCCAATGGCTTCCATTGGGCGATCGCCTCGGCCACCTCCACGTCGCGGCCTGCGGCCGCTTCCGGGGTGCGTTCGCCCGCGAGCTGCGCCGCGGCATCGAACAGCACGAACTGGTCGGACAGGCGCGGAACGCGCAGTGACACCAGCACCACCACGTCGCCGGGCTGCGCCCGCTGGCTGATGTCGGCGAACACGGCCGCGTCGAATGCTTCGCAGCCGGCGCCCGCTCCGCGCCACTTCTGCAGGCTGACCTGCGGGCAGCCGCCACGGCCATACAGCGACACCTGCGCACCGGAATCCAGCGCCAGCCGCTGCAGCAGCTCGATGTAGGCCATGGCATGCGAATCACCGGCCACGAACACACGGGCGGGTGCGGCCGCGGGAACAGGACGATCACAGCGCCCGCGCGCATAGGTGCGGGCACTGCCACCTTCGAAGCGATGCTTGCCGGTGACCAGCGCGCACCCCGGGAAATCATCAGCCACGCTCCTGCTGCTGGCGTACCAGTCCGCTGCATTGCGGCTGACGGTGCTGAATGACAGCAGCGATGCCTGCGAGTACAGCAGCATCTGCAGGGCGCCGGCCAGCACGAGCGCGGCAGCGCCACAGGCCACCCAGCGCAGCGACGTCGCGCGCGGCGCCAACGGGCCACGGAAGGGCTGTTCCACCCAGCGCCACGACAACCAGGACAGCAGCGCCACCAGCAACGTCGCCGAGAGCATCTGCAGCGGTGTTTCCAGCCCCACGGTCCAGCGCATCAGCACGAACACCGGCCAATGCCAGAGGTAGAGCGAGTAGGACAGCAGGCCGATGCGGCGCATGGGCGCGCTGGCCAGCACCCGGCCGATCCAGGCCCGCGGATGGTGATGCAGCGACCACAGCAGGCCCGCCGTGGCGAACGCCGGCAGCAGGCCATCGGGCCACGGTGAGTGTCCAGCGCGCGCCGTCCACAACGCCCAGCCCAGCAGGGCCAGCGACAGCGCGGCCAGCAGCGGGAACACCCACGCACCACGGGCCAGCGAGCGCTGGGTCAGCGGGTCGAGCGATGCGCGCACATGCAGCAGCTGGAACAGCAGCACGCCCACGCCTAGCTGCCACAACCGCGTGGTCGTGGCGTAGAACGCCCAGGAAGGCGGCACGTCGCGCAGGCCCAGCAGCGCCGCATGCAGCAACGATGCCGCGCTGACCAGCAGGAACAGGCCCAGGCTCAGCCAGCGCCCACGCGCGCCCCGTGCCCAGGCCAGGAACAACAGCGGGAACAGCAGGTAAAACTGCTCTTCCACGCCCAATGACCAGGTGTGGGTATAGGGATTGAACTCGGCCTTGGGCGCGAAATAATCGTTGCCGACCGCAGCCAGCACCCAGTTGCTGAGGCCGAAGAAGGCCATCAGGCCCGTCTTGTCACTGGCCTCGCTCAACCACGATTCGGGAATGAACAGCACGCTGGCCACCGCGGTGACCAGCAGGCAGGTGACCAGTGCCGGTGCGATGCGACGGATGCGCCGCGCATAGAAGCGCAGCATCGAAGCACCCAGCGAAAGTGGCGGCAGGCGATGCACCGACGCACTGACCACGAAACCGGAAATGACGAAAAACACGTCCACGCCGGTGAACCCGCCCGGCAGCCAGGCCGGGTCTAGGTGGAACACGATGACCGCCAATACGGCGATCGCACGCAGTCCATCGATATGCGGTACGTAACCGCGCCCTGCCTCAGCCGTCATCCTGCCTCCCGCAACTGCCACGTCGGCGGGCGTGGCAGGCAACTCAATCCATTACCAGACCAGGTCGTCCGGCACCTGGAACTGCGGGTCCGCGTACGGATCTTCCTCGGCCGGCGCGTTCGGATCGACCTTCAGCGCCACCGACGCGGCGAACACCGCTTCGGACTGCGCCAGCAGCTCGGCGGTCACCAGCAGGTAACGGCCGTTGAGTTGGACCACGCCCAGCTCACCCGCATTGAGTGCGGTCAGCTGCGCGGCGGTCACGTAGATGCGCTTGATCTTGCCGCCATACGGGAAGTGGCGGGCGATGTCGGCCGCCTCGTCATTGAGGCCCTTGTCCTTCAGCAGTTCTTCCAGCTTGGCCTTGGCCTCGCGGCGCTGGCGCGCTTCTTCCTGCTTCAGGCGCTCGGTCTCGATGCGCTCTTCCTTTTCCTTCTGCGCGCGGATGGCGTAGGCCTTGGCCAGGTCCATCTCTTCGGCCGTACGCGGCTTGCGCGGGCCCTGCTGGCCCGGGCCACGCGACTGGGCGGGCTTGCCGGGGCCGCCATGACCGTGGCCGCGACGCTCGCCAGGCGTGTGCTCGCCCTTGCCAGCGCCCTGCGGCTTTCCATTGCCATTGCCCCCCTTGCCCTGCGGGCGGCCATCACGGCGGGGGCCATCATTCTTGCGCTCGGGCTTGGGTGCCGGCTTGAAGCCCAGGCCCATCAGCTGGTCGCGGAGGGTATCGCTCATAGGAATCAGATCAGTAGTGCGGCGGCGGCGGTTCGCTCGCCGGATCAGAAGAATGCAATGCATTGCGGACCTTGCCCAGGTCTTCCAGCAGCACGCGCAGCACATCGGCATTGCGGCTGCCCTGCATGCGTGCATCGGCCAGCGCATCGCTCAATTCGGCCAGCGCGTGTTCCTGGAAGGACACGCGCATTTCCAGTTCGACCAGGCGCGCTTCCAGCGCCTGCTCGCGTTCACTCGATGTATCAGACATGCAACGAACGTCCCCGGCCAATGCCGTAGTAAGCCAGACCGGCAGCCTCGACCTCGGACGGGTCGTACAGGTTGCGGCCATCGAACACCACCGCATCCTGCAGCTGCGAACGCAGCGCCTGGAAATCGGGGCTGCGGAACTGCTTCCACTCGGTCACCACGACCACCGCATCGGCGCCCTGCAGTGCGTCTTCGGCAGTGCCGCAGAACACCAGGTCGTCGCGGTGGCCGAAGATGCGCTGCGCTTCATGGGTGGCTTCCGGGTCGTAGGCACGCACGCGCGCACCGGCGTCCCACAGCTGGGCCAGCAGGCGGCGGCTGGAGGCCTCGCGCATGTCGTCGGTGTTCGGCTTGAAGGCCAGGCCCCACACGGCGAAGGTTTTCCCGCGCAGGCTGGCGTCCGCGCCGTAGTGGCGCTGGATGAGCTCGAACAGGTGGCCCTTCTGCGCCTCGTTGACCGCTTCTACCGCGTCCAGCAGCTTCGGCGCCAGGCCATACTGCTGCGCGGTGCGGGCCAGCGCCTGCACGTCCTTGGGGAAGCACGAGCCACCATAACCGGCGCCCGGGTAGATGAAATGCCAGCCGATGCGCGGGTCCGAACCGATGCCCTGGCGGACCTGCTCGATGTCGGCGCCGACGCGCTCGGCGATGTTGGCCATTTCGTTCATGAACGAAATCTTGGTGGCCAGCATCGCGTTGGCTGCATACTTGGTCAGCTCGGCCGAACGCACGTCCATTTCCACCACGCGGTCGTGGTTGCGGTTGAACGGTGCGTACAGGCGGCGCATGACCGCCACCGATTCGGCGCTGGAGGCGCCGATGATGATGCGGTCCGGGCGCATGCAGTCCGCGACCGCATCGCCTTCCTTCAGGAACTCGGGATTGGACACCACGTCGAAGGCGATGTCCGCGCCACGCGCAGCCAGCTCTTCGGCGATCGCCGCGCGCACCTTGTCGGCGGTGCCCACCGGCACCGTCGACTTGTTGACCACCACGGTCGGCACGCTGATGTGCCGGCCGATGGTGCGGGCCACGGCCAGCACGTATTGCAGGTCGGCGCTGCCATCCTCGTCCGGCGGCGTGCCGACGGCGATGAACACCACCTGCCCGTGGCCGATGGCCGCTGCGGCATCGGTGGTGAACGCCAGCCGAGATGCGGCATGGTTGGCCTTCACCATCGGCTCGAGGCCCAGCTCGTAGATCGGGATGACGCCCTGGTTGAGGCCATCGACCTTGGCTTGGTCGATGTCCACGCAGATGACCTGGTGGCCGGCATCGGCCAGGCAGGTACCTGTCACCAGACCGACGTAGCCGGTACCGAAAATCGCAACGCGCATGTCCGTGCTGACTCCTGGCGGCTTACGGCAGAACGCCCAGCAGCTCGACGTCGAAGGTCAGTGCGGCGTTCGGGCCGATCGGGCCACCCGGGGTGCCGTTCTCGCCATAGGCCAGGTCGCCCGGGATCCAGAAGCGGTACTTGGAGCCGACCGGCATCAGGGCGACGCCCTCGGTCCAGCCCTTGATGACCTGGTCCAGGCCGAATTCGGCCGGGCCACGACCCGCGGAGCTGTCGAACACGGTGCCGTCCAGCAGCTTGCCTTCGTAGTTCACGCGCACCTTGCTGGTCGGCAGCGGGCGCTCGCCGCTACCCGGGCGGATCACCTGGTACTGCAGGCCCGAGGCGGTGGTCACCACGCCCGGCTGGGTCTTGTTCTTGGCCAGGAATGCATTGCCTTCCTGACGGTTGGTCTGCGCGGCCTGGGCGGCCTTGGCCTGCATTTCAGCCTGCTTGGTGCCCATGAACGCCTGGATGGTGGCGGTCGCGTCCGCTTCGGTCATCTTCGGCTGGCCCTTGGTCAGGCCGGTGCTGATCGCTTCAAACAGCGAGGCGGTGTCGATGTCGTCCTTCAGCTGGGCCAGCGACGGGCCGACCGAGTACGAACCGATCATCTGCGCGACCTTGACGCGGTCGACCTTGGCCGGCTGCGAGCCCGGGGCCATGCCCGGAACCTGCTGGCCGTTACGGGCCATCACGACCTGGCGCAGGGCCGCATCGGTGGCCTTGGCCTGGTCCTGGGTGATCTGCGGCTGCAGGCCTTCGAACGAACGCTCGACGGCGGTACGCAGCGCAGCCACGTCAATTTCATCGGCGATCGGCGCGAACGACTTGGCCACATCCAGACCGATGGCGTAGCCGAGCTTCTGCTTGGGGGAATTCAAGGTTGCGGTCTCCTTGGCGGCCGCCGGTGCGGCCGGTTGTTGCGACAGGGCGACACCGGAGGTGCCCATCGCCAGAATCAGAACCGACGCCGCTGCGCCGCGCATTCCCATCTTCATTCGCTGCATTCCTGGAAGTGTCTGGGCGCCGACGTCGGCGCGAAACGGTCATTGTCGCACGCACGCCGGAGATGTCGAGGCGTGCGTGCTTTCATTCAATGCACGGCCGGTGCGGCCAGTGCCTTGTCGATGGCCGCCTTCAGCTGCGGATCGTCGGGGGTGACCTTGCTGGCGAACTGGGCGATGACCTTGCCATCGCGGCCGACCAGGTACTTGTGGAAGTTCCAGCCCGGGGCGACGCCGGTGGCGGCGGTCAGGCGCTGGTACAGCGGCGTGGCCTCCGGACCGGTGACGTGCACCTTCTCGAACATCGGGAACTTTACGCCGTAGGTCAGCGTGCAGAAATCCTGGATCTGCTTCTCGTCGCCGGGCTCCTGGCCCTTGAAATCATTCGACGGGAAGCCGAGCACGGCAAAGCCCTTGCTGGCGTATTGCTTGTGCAGCGCCTCCAGGCCTTCGTACTGCGGGGTATAGCCGCACTTGCTGGCGGTGTTGACCACCAGCAGCACCTGGCCGTGGTAGCGCTTTTCCAGGTTGACCTGCTGCTTGCCGGCCAGCGGGCGGTAGCTCACATCGAGCAGGTCGGCGGCCAGGGCGGTGGCCGAGCCGGCCAGGCCGAAGGCCAGGACGGTCAACAGGGACAAGCCGCGGAGGCGGCGCGGGAAAGCAGTCGGCAGAGGCATGAGGGTCATTCCGCAGTAGCTGTTTCAGGGCTCCGGCCAGCTCGGGCCGGGAATCGGCCGAACTATAGCACCGGGGCCCGGAGCGCCTGCCGTTGCAGGGCGGGCCGCACTTTGCACGGCGTGGCGGCTGCCGCCGTAAGCCCCGGCCAGCGCACCTTTGATGACCTAGCATCAATGTTGCTGAATGGAAGCAGGCCGGAACGGGCCGGCTGTGCGACGCCTTTTTCCATTCAGATCAATCACGTGACGTGATATTTCGGAACAGTGACCACCCCTGCCATCAGTTGGGTGGAAGCGGGGCTTGCACGACGGCGTGCCGGTGTTATAGTTGCATACAACACCAGTCACCTGAGACAGGGGGAAACCATGAACATCCGGATGCGACACCGCCATACCGCCCCAGCGGTCACGGCCGTCTCGACGTTGTTGGCCCTGCTCTGGCTGGCCCTGCCGGCGCCACAGGCGCCCTCCTCCCCCGACACCCCGCAGGACGCAGCACCCTTCACGGCCGGGAACGCCGAACCCTCTCCCCCTCCCCCGCGTCGGCTGCACAGCTCCCTGTCCATGCCGTACTTCTCGTTCGCACAGCCGCTGACCCCACGGAGCTGAATATGAGCGACATCCAGTGGAGCGACGGCGCTCCCATCTACCGCCAGTTGAAGGAGCGCGTGATCGCCATGATGCTCGACGGAATCCTCAAGCCGGGCGACGCCCTGCCTTCGGTGCGCCAGGTGGCCGCCGACTACCAGCTCAATCCCATCACCGTTTCGCGCGCCTACCAGGAACTGGCCGATGAAGGCCTGGTCGAGAAGCGCCGGGGCCTGGGCATGTTCATGACCGAGGCGGCCGCCACGCAGCTGCGCAGCAGCGAGCGCGAACGCTTCCTCAATGAAGAATGGCCAGCCGTCCTGGAGCGCATCCAGCGCCTGGGCCTGAACCTCGACGAATTGCTGCCCCAGGGGAAGATCTGATGAGTACCGTAGCAAGCGACGCCGTCATTACCGCCAAGGGCCTGCGCAAGGCCTACAAGAACACCGTTGCCCTCGACAACGCCAGCTTCTCCATTCCGGCAGGCCGCATCGTCGGCCTGATCGGGCCCAATGGCGCCGGCAAGACCACCGCGCTGAAGGCCATCCTCGGCCTGACCTCGGTGGAAGGCGAGCTGTCCGTGCTGGGCCGCGACCCGCGCGTGCACCGCGATGAACTGATGAAGGACATCTGCTTCATCGCCGACGTGGCCGTGCTGCCGCGCTGGCTGAAGGTGCGCGAGGCCATCGATTTCGTGGCCGGCGTGCACCCGCGCTTCGACCGCGCCCGCTGCGAACGCTTCCTGGCCAACACCAAGCTGCAGCCGAAGCAGCGCGTGCGCGAGCTGTCCAAGGGCATGATCGTGCAGCTGCACCTGGCCCTGGTGATGGCCATCGACGCCCGCGTGCTGGTGCTGGACGAGCCGACCCTCGGCCTGGACATCCTGTACCGCAAGGAGTTCTACCAGCGCCTGCTGGAGGATTACTTCGACGAACAGAAGACGATCATCGTCACCACCCACCAGGTGGAAGAGATCGAGCACATCCTCAGCGACGTGATGTTCATCCGCGATGGCCGCGTGGTACTCAGCGCGGAAATGGACGAGGTGGGCGAGCGCTACACCGAACTGCTGGTGGGTGCCGACCAGCTGGACACCGCCCGCGCACTGAAGCCGATCGACGAGCGCAGCCAGGCCTTCGGCAAGACCGTGCTGCTGTATGACGGCGTGCCGCGCAGCCAGCTTTCTACCCTCGGCGAGACCCGCAACGCGGGCCTGGCCGATCTGTTCGTCGCTGTCATGAAGGGGACCTACGCATGAATGCCGTCAACCATCCGGTCAGCCCCGCAGGCACCCTGCGCTGGCTGCTCAAGCGCGAATACTGGGAAAACCGCGGCGGCTTCTTCTATGCACCGCTGATCGCCGGCATCGTCTCGCTGCTGATGAGCGCGGTGGGCATCGGCCTGGGCCTGTTCGCCCTGCACCGCGCCGCCCGCGACGGCGGCCTGCACGTCGACGGCGAGAACGTGAACATCAACGGGCTGGACCTGGCCCTGCTGACCCAGAAGATCAGCGCCAAGGACATGGCCGACCTCGGCAACGGCCTGGACCTGACCCTGCTGCTGAGCTCTGCCTGGCCCTTCCTGGTGCTGGCCTTCGTGGTGTTCTTCTACTGCCTGGGCGCCCTGTACGACGACCGCCGCGACCGCAGCATCCTGTTCTGGAAGTCGCTGCCGCTGTCGGACACCCAGACCGTGCTGTCCAAGGTGATCAGCGCCCTGATCGTGGCACCGCTGGTGGCCACCCTGGCCGCCGTCGCCACCATGTTCGGCTTCCTGCTGATCATCAGCATCGTCGCGGTCACCCACGGCGGCAGCGCGACCACCCTGATCTGGGGCCCGGCCAGCCCGGTGACCCTGAGCGCCGGCCTGCTCGCCGCCATCCCGGTGTACGCGCTGTGGGCGCTGCCGACCGCCGGCTGGCTGCTGCTGTGCTCGGCCTGGGCCAAGAGCAAGCCGTTCCTGTGGGCGGTCATGCTGCCGCTGTTCGCCGGCATCATCGTCAGCACCACCAAGCTGATGCATCTGTTCGACATGACCACCGGCTGGTTCTGGCAGCACATCGTCGGCCGCCTGCTGCTGGGCACGGTGCCGGGCGTGGACCTGGTCTACCGCCTCAGCGCAAGTGACAAGGCCAAGAACGTCGAGTCGCTGGCCGCGCTGATGAGCCCGGCCGAGCAGCTGAAGACCCTGGCCATGCCCGACCTGTGGATCGGCGCAGCGTTCGGCGTCGCCTTCATCGCCCTGGCCATCGTCCTGCGCAAGCGCGCAGGCGAAATCTGACCCCTTTCCGGAGAGACCACCATGCGTACCCTGCTCGCCTGTAGTGCCCTGTTGCTGCTGTTGCCGCTGTCGGTGCAGGCCGCCGACGCACCGAACTGCAAGTTCTCCGCCCCGCGTTCGCTGAAGCTGGACGCGGCCGGTGCCAAGGCCGTGGTGTTCGAAGTCAACCAGCACGACCTGAAGGTGATCGCCAATGCCGGTGGCGGCCAGCTGGACGGCCGCGCCTGTGCCTCGGACAAGAGCTGGCTGGACCAGCTGGTGCTCGACCAGCGCCGCGAAGGTGACAAGCTGGTGGTCAGCCTGCGCCGCGACGGCCGCAGCGGCCTGAGCATGGGCAACAGCTATGCGTGGCTGGACATCCGCGGCAGCGTGCCGGACAACCTGCCGCTGCAGTTCCGCATAGGCTCCGGCGATGCCAGCATAGACAACGCACAGTCGCTGAGCATGGACGTCGGCTCGGGTGATGGCATCGCCCGCGGCACCCGCGGCAGCGTGCACGCGGCGGTCGGCTCGGGTGACCTGGACATCGAGGGCGCCGCATCGCTCAACCTGCTCTCGCTGGGCTCGGGCGACGTCAAGGCCCGCACCATCGGCGGCGACGCCGTGGTCGGCACCGTCGGTTCGGGCGACCTGAAGATCAGCGACGTGCGCGGCAATGCCCGCCTGGAGACGGTCGGCTCGGGCGACATCGGCTTCCGCCAGGTGAAGGGCAACGTCGAGATCGGCGTGGTCGGTTCCGGCGACGTGGACATCGACCAGACCGGCGGCAACGTGCACGTGCGCAGCCACGGCTCGGGCGACATCACCGTCAACGGCGCCGGCGGCAACCTGACCGTCGACCACAGCGGCAGCGGCGAGGTCCGCCACCGTGACATCGGCGGCAAAGTCACCCTGCCGCGCGGCAAGTAAGCCATCCATCCATTGCCTTGAGGGGAACGCCATGAACCTGCTGCGCCTGATGCCTGCCGTCCTGCTGTGCCTGCCGCTGATCGCCTGTGGCGGCACCTCGTCCTCGTCGTCGTCCTCGTCCGCTGATGCTTCCGCCACCGACACCTCGCCGGGCAAGGCCGTGGCTGATGCCACCGGCGAGATTGGCAAGAGCGTCAAGGAAGCCACCGACAAGGCGCGCGAGGAGATCGCCAAGGGCAACATCAAGATTTCCTCCGACAAGCAGCCCCGCGCGGAGATCACCCCCGATGGCCGCTTCCTGATTGCCGGCAAGGAAGTGAAGACCACGCCGGCGCAGCGTCGCCAGCTGCTGGATTACCGCGGCCATATCGCCGGCATCGCCCAGGACGGCATGGAGATCGGCGTGGCCGGTGCCAAGCTCGGCGCCAACGCCGCCAGCGAAGCGATCAAGGGTGTTTTCAGTGGCGACACCGACGGCATCGAGAAGCGCATCAATGCCGAGGCCGAGAAGCTCGAGGCCCAGGCCAAGCAGCTGTGCAACCGCCTGCCGGCGATGCTGGCCAGCCAGCAGGCGCTGGCCCGCGACCTGCCGGCGTTCCAGCCGTACGCGAGCATGGACCAGTCTGACATCGACGACTGCGACACCAACAAGGTCGTCAACCGCTGACCCTGTGACATTTCGCCGCACCCGGCCGGCAACCTGACCCGTTGCCGGCCGCGCCGGGGCGCCCGGGCTTACAATGGCCGCCCCCGATGCACCCGATCGAACCGCCATGAAGAAGCTGTTGCTGCTGCTGGTCGCCCTGCTCTGCCTGGGCCTGGCCGGCTGCGACCAGGACTACCGCAACCACCGCGCCGAGCGCGGCAAGCCCAAAATTTCCGTCAGCGAAAGCATGGTGACCGTGCGTCGCCAGCCGGCGCCGAACATCATCATCCTGCCCGACGGCACGATGAAGGTCGACGAGATCCAGATCCCGCTCAACGATGGCCAGCGGCAGATGCTGCAGACCATGTTCGGCAAGCTGCAGGTGCTGCGCCAGAACACCCTGGTGGCCGCCCCGGCCGACCCCGACATGCAGCCGGTGAAGATCCGGCCGCCGGAAGGCATGGAGGTGATTCCGCCGGACCTGGTGCAGACCATCCCGGAGTTCAAGGACTACACCGAGACCTTCGGCAACATTGTCGCCGACCGTCGCTGACACGAAAAACGCCGCCCCGAAGGGCGGCGTTTTTGCTTGACCCGCGAATGCCGGCCGATCAGCCGCCGGCGCCACCGCCCCCGGCCTGGATGCCACCGGCGGTCAGCGCGGTCGGATCCAGCAGGCGCCGCAGCTCGGCCTCGTCCAGGCCGCTGTCCTCCAGCGCCACATCCAGCACCGGGCGCTGTTCCTTGTAGGCACGTTTGGCAATCGCCGCGGCCTTCTCATAGCCGATGATCGGGTTCAGCGCGGTTACCAGGATCGGGTTGCGGGCCAGCGCTTCGGCTACGCGGTCCTCGCGCACCTTCAGCCCGGCGATGGCGCTGTCGGCCAGCAAGGTGGACACGTTGGCCAGCAGGCCGATGCCATCGAGCAGGTTCACCGCGATCAGCGGCAGGGTCACGTTGAGCTGGAAATTGCCGGTCTGGCCGGCCACGGTGATCGCGGTGTGGTGGCCGATCACCTGCGCGCAGGCCATCACGGTCGCCTCGGGAATGACCGGGTTGACCTTGCCCGGCATGATCGAGCTGCCCGGCTGCAGGGCCGGCAGCTCAATCTCGCCCAGCCCGGCCAGCGGACCGGCATTCATCCAGCGCAGGTCGTTGGCGATCTTGATCAGGGCCACCGCCAGCGCATTGAGCTGGCCGGACAGTTCCACGGCATCGTCCTGCGATGCCAGGCCTTCGAACTTGTTGTCGGCACTGTCGAACTTGAAGCCGGTCTGCTGCTTGAGGGCCTTGGCCACCTGCGCACCGAAGCGCGGGTCGGCATTGATGCCGGTGCCGATGGCGGTGCCGCCCAACGGCAGGCGGCGCACGCGCTTGAGGCTGTCCTCGATGCGCTCCTGCGCCGAGGCCAGCTGCGCAGACCACGCACCGAACTCCTGCTCGAAGGTCAGCGGCATCGCATCCATCAGGTGGGTGCGGCCGGTCTTGACCACCTTGCGCAGGCTGCGGCCCTTCTTGTCCAGGGTCCTGCGCAGGTGCACCAGCGCCGGCAGCAGCTGCTCGTGCACGGCCAGCACCGCCGAAACGCGCAGCGCGGTCGGGATCACATCATTGGAGCTCTGCCCCTGGTTGACGTGGTCGTTGGGATGCACCGTGGTCTTGCCCGCCTTGCCGGCACGATTGGCCAAGGTGGCGATGACCTCGTTGGCGTTCATGTTCGACGAGGTGCCCGAGCCGGTCTGGTAGACGTCGATCGGGAAATGCGCGTCCCAGTCACCGGCCGACACTTCGGCGGCGGCCACCTGGATGGCCTTGGCGACGACCTTGGGCAGGTGGCCCAGCTCGGCGTTGACGCCGGCGGCGGCACCCTTCACCAGGCCCAGGGCACGGATGAAGCCGCGCGGCATGCGCTGGCCCGACACCGGGAAATTTTCGACGGCGCGCTGGGTCTGCGCGCCCCACAGGGCGTCAGCGGGCACCTGCAGCTCGCCCATGCTGTCGTGTTCGATACGGAACTTCGCGGTTCCACCCTTGCTTGCAGCTTTGCTCATTGCATCGACTCCGCACTACTTCTGTTGGGGGAAAGGGAAGCGGCGGCTGGCAGCGGGTCGCTTCCCGGGGCTGGCGGCTGTGCCAACGATACTCCCTTGTCCGCAGCAGGGGACAACGCCGATGGGTCGCAGCGTCCGATCGGTAGCGCTGGGCCATGCCCGGCGAGCGCGAAGCGCGGCAGCCCGCAGCGTCGTAGAATATGGCCCCCGCCGCTCGCCCCAGCCCTGCCGACATGTCCGATTACGCCCTGCTCGCCCTGTCCCCGCTCGATGGCCGTTATGCCGGCAAGGTCGATGCCCTGCGCCCGATCTTTTCCGAATACGGCCTGATCAAGGCCCGCATCACGGTCGAGGTCGAGTGGCTGCTGGCCCTGGGCGCCGAGCCGGGCATCGTCGAGCTGGCCGCGTTCTCCGAGGCCGCCACCGCCCGCCTGCGTGCCCTGGCCGCCAACCTCACCCCGGTCCAGGCCGCGCGCGTGAAAGAGATCGAGCGCACCACCAACCATGACGTCAAGGCGGTGGAGTACTTCATCAAGGAACAGCTGAAGGACGACGCCGAGCTGGCCCCGGCCCTGGAATTCGTGCACTTCGCCTGCACCAGCGAGGACATCAACAACCTCAGCTACGGCCTGATGCTGGAACAGGCCCGCCGCGAAGTGCTGCTGCCGAGCCTGGACGGCATCGCCGCCACCCTGCGCACCCTGGCCCACGCCCAGGCCGCACAGCCGATGCTGTCGCGCACCCACGGCCAGACCGCCTCGCCGACCACCCTGGGCAAGGAGCTGGCCAACGTGGTCGCCCGCCTGGAGCGCCAGCGCCGGCAGATCGCCGCGGTCGAGCTGACCGGCAAGATCAACGGTGCGGTGGGCAACTACAACGCCCACGTCGCCAGCTACCCGGCGGTGGACTGGCCGGCCTTCGCCGAGCGCTTCGTGACCAGCCTGGGCCTGGTGTTCAACCCGTACACCACGCAGATCGAGCCGCACGACAACATCGCCGAAATCGGCGATGCCGCGCGCCGCGCCAACATCATCCTGATCGACCTGGCCCGCGACATCTGGGGCTACATCTCGCTGGGCTACTTCAAGCAGCGCCTGAAGGAAGGCGAAGTCGGTTCGTCGACGATGCCGCACAAAGTCAACCCGATCGATTTCGAGAATGCCGAGGGCAACTTCGGCATCGCCAATGCGCTGTTCGAGCATTTCAGCGCGAAGCTGCCGATCAGCCGCTGGCAGCGTGACCTGACCGATTCCACGGTGCTGCGCGCACTGGGCACTGCCTTCGGCCACGGCCAGGTGGCGCTGGATTCGCTGGCCAAGGGCCTGGGCAAGCTGGAAGTGAACCCGCAGCGCCTGGATGCCGATCTGGACGCGGCCTGGGAAGTGCTGGCCGAAGCCGTGCAGACGGTGATGCGCCGCCATGGCCTGCCGAACCCGTACGAGCAGCTGAAGGCGCTGACCCGTGGGCAGGGCATCACGGCGGAGTCGATGCGGGCGTTCGTGGAGACGCTGGCGCTGCCGGAGGATGCCAAACAGTCGCTGCGTGAGATGACCCCGGGCAGCTACACGGGTCTGGCTGAGGCGCTGGCTCGCAAGATCTGAGGGGTTTCCTTTGCGGCGGCGGCCGCGGCGCTGCCTGCGGCAGGCAACTGCAACTGCAAGTGCTAACGTCAAAGGCGGCTCTTGGTTATGCCTTGATTGGCGGGGCGGGTTGGGTTCGCGGGACACGCCGTGAACCCGTCCATGGGGGCTCGTAGGCGCCATCCATGGCGCCTGCGGTCCTGGTGGGGGCTAC
>NZ_QETL01000066.1:0-22046 GCF_003105135.1 Stenotrophomonas sp. SPM
GGCAGCAGCCTGTTCGCCTTCCACGCGCGGCTTGCGCGGGCCACGCGGGCGGCGTTCGCCGCTGCGCTCACCGTCGCGACCACCACGGCCACCACGGCCACCACCGCCGCTGCCGGAACGGCCGCCACTGCGGCCACCGCCACGACGCTCTTCCTCGGCGGCGCGGGCTTCGCGCGCTTCGCGGAAGATCTGGCCGACGCTTTCATTGTCGTCGCCTTCCTCGCCTTCGGCCGGGGCCGGGCGTTCCGGGCGCGGCAGCGGGGTCATCAGTTCCTTCGTGACCGGCTCGGACGGAATCTTCTGCTCGATGTACGCCTCGATGTCCGGCAGGCCCATCGCGTAGCGCTCGCAGGCGAAGCTGATCGCATCACCCTCTTCGCCCAGGCGCGCGGTACGGCCGATGCGGTGCACGTAGTCTTCGGCGTCGAACGGCAGGTCGTAGTTGTAGACGTACTTGATGCCGTCGATGTGCAGGCCGCGGGCGGCCACGTCGGTGGCCACCAGGATTTCCAGCTGGCCCTTCTGGAAGCGGTTGAGCAGGCTCTCGCGCTTCTTCTGCGGCACGTCGCCGGACAGCACGCCGACGCGGTAGCCGGCCTTTTCCAGCGAACGCGCCACGCGCTCGACGAACACCTTGGTGTTGACGAAGACCATGGTGCGCGCGCCTTCGCTGCGCGACAGCAGGCCCAGCAGCAGCGGAATCTTCTCGTCATCGGCCGGGAAGTAGATGCGCTGGCGCACGCGCGCGGCAGTGATGGTCTCGGCTTCGACCACCAGCTTCTGCGGCTCGTTCATGTGCTCGTAGGCCAGCTCCAGCACGCGGTGGCTGAGGGTGGCGCTGAACAGCAGGGTCTGGCGGGTGGTGCGCTCCGGCATGCGGCGCAGCAGGAAGCGGATATCCTTGATGAAGCCCAGATCGAACATGCGGTCGGCTTCGTCCAGCACGCAGATCTCGCAGGCGTGGAGCGAGACCACCTTGTGCTGCTTCACGTAGTCGATCAGGCGGCCCGGGGTGGCGATGATGACGTCCACGCCCTGCTGCAGCAGCTCGCGCTGCTTGTCGTAATCAACTCCGCCGTAGACCAGGGCGAAACGCAGGCCCAGATCGGAACCGAACTTCACCGCATCCTTGTGGATCTGGATGGCCAGTTCGCGGGTCGGGGCCAGGATCAGCGCGCGCGGATCTTCCGGCTTGCGGTCGGCCAGCGCCGGACGCGTCAGCAGGCGGTTCACGACAGCAACCAGGAAGGCCAGCGTCTTGCCGGTGCCGGTCTGCGCCTGGCCGGCCACATCACCGCCGGGCAGCGCGACCGGCAGGGTCAGCGCCTGGATCGGGGTGCAGCGGGTGAATCCGGCTCCTTCAAGACCAGCCTGCAGGGCCGGATGCAGATCGAAGGAGGAAAAGGTCAAATCGGTCAGCGGTTTGTCGCTCATGTGTCCGTCTTGGTATGGCCGCCGGCCCACGGGGCGGCTGGCACTTCAGCGTCTAGGGGAACCGTCGCAAACTGCGTCCCCTGCGGCGGGTTGGCAGGCTGGGACCACCCGGTCCGCGCGCCGCACAATGTCCCAGTTTAACGCACTCGGGCCGGCAAACCGGAACCACCTGTCTCACCGGACTGGGAGACGCCAGGATCCTACCCGCCCTTCACCCAGCCGCACGCCACTTGAACGGCCCCGCCAGGGCCACTGGCCCCGCCCCGGTGCCACCCCCATGTTCTCGAAGACAGTGAAATCCGACACATACCGGGCTGGGACACGATCACGATACGCTGGGTTCCAGCCAGCGACTGTCCCCGCCGCGCGATAGGGGTACACTGCCGGCCGTGAGCGTCCAGGCATCCCGCCGAACGCACCGCGGCAGACCGCCGCGAGGCAACGACGAGGGTCGCGCCACCGGGCATGGCCCAGTTCACCCACCTCCGGCCTGGCCGGGTGCAATCCAAGACGAGAAACCAAGATGAGCGACAAGGTTGTACACGTCGGCGATGCCGACTTTGATAGCGCCGTGCTGAATTCCAAGGAACCGGTGCTGGTCGATTTCTGGGCCGAGTGGTGTGGCCCCTGCAAGATGATCGCCCCCGCGCTGGACGAACTGGCCGACGCCTACCAGGGCCGCGCCAAGATCGCCAAGGTCAACGTCGACAACAACCGTGCGCTGGCCGCCAAGTACCACGTGCGTTCGATCCCGTACCTGGTCGTCTTCAAGGACGGCGAAAAGGTCGGCGAGCAGATCGGTGCGGTGGGCAAGGCCCAGCTGGCCGGCCTGCTGGACAAGGCCCTGGCCTGATCCTGCTGTTCCACGGCAGCCGCTGACCGCGGCTGCCGCTGGGCGCCCCGCGCCCACATGAATGCAGTTCCCGGTGACCCTTGCACGGCGCCGCTGGCCGATGATAGTGTCGGCATATCCGGCCGCGTTCGCGTGCCGCACCCTCTGGACGCAGTTTCTTCCAGACCCATTCCCAACGTTCGCCGCCCCAGCCGGGCGCTCGCACCTTCAAGCGAGGAATAACGCTCTTGTCCGATAACACTCCCGAAACCGGCAGCGCCGATGCGCCCGCCGAAAAGCGCGTGCGCAAGCCCCGCGTGAGCAAGGCAGCCGCTCCGGCCGCCGCCGAAACCAGCGCTGCCCCCGCGCAGCCGACACTGCCGCTGGCAGCCGCATCCGAAACGCCGGCACCGGCCGCAGCCGCCCCCGCGCCGAGCGCGCCTGCCGCTGAAGCCCCCGCCTCCGGCGGCGGTGAAGGTGGCGAAGGCCGCGAATCCGGCCAGCGCCAGCAGAACCACCAGGGCGGTGGCCAGAACCAGGGCCAGGGCCAGAACAACAACCCCTACAACCAGGGGGGCCAGAACGGCCAGCAGGGCCAGGGCAACCGCCGCGACCGCTTCCGCAACCGCCGCGACCGCGACCGTGGTGGCCGTGGCCGCGATGACGGCATGCCGCAGGACGGCGGCGAGCAGCAGCCCTTCGTGCCGCGCCCGCACGCCAACGTGCCGGAAGGCTTCCCGGTCTACTCGCTGAGCGACCTCAAGCGCATGCCGGCGCAGAAGCTGCTGGAAATCGCCGAGCAGCTGCAGATCTCCGAAGGCGTCGCCCGCGCCCGCAAGCAGGACGTCATCTTCGCCCTGCTGAAGGTGCTGACCCGCCACGGTGACGGCGTCGCCGCCGACGGCGTGCTGGAAATCCTGCCAGACGGCTTCGGCTTCCTGCGCGCGGCCGAGGCCAGCTACCTGGCCGGCCCGGACGACACCTACATCTCGCCCAGCCAGATCCGCCGTTTCAACCTGCGCACCGGCGACCACATCTCCGGCCGCATCCGCTTCCCGAAGGACGGCGAGCGCTACTTCGCACTGAACATCGTCGACACCATCAACGGTGAGCCGATCGAAGCGTCGAAGAACAAGGTGCTGTTCGAGAACCTGACCCCGCTGTTCCCGCGTCGCCGCTTCACCCTGGAGCGCGGCAACGGTTCGTCGGAAGACATCACCGGCCGCATCCTCGACCTGATGGCGCCGCAGGGCAAGGGCCAGCGCTCGCTCATCGTTTCCCAGCCGAAGGCCGGTAAAACGATGATGATGCAGCAGGTGGCCACGGCCATCACCACCAACCACCCGGACGTGCATCTGATCGTGCTGCTGATCGACGAGCGCCCGGAAGAAGTGACCGAAATGCAGCGCACCGTGCGCGGCGAGGTCATCAGCTCGACCTTCGACGAGCCGGCCGCGCGCCACGTGCAGGTGGCCGAAATGGTCATCGAGCGCGCCAAGCGCCTGGTCGAGCACAAGAAGGACGTGGTGATCCTGCTGGACTCCATCACCCGCCTGGCCCGCGCCTACAACAACGTGGTGCCGAGCTCGGGCAAGGTGCTGACCGGTGGTGTGGACGCCAACGCCCTGCACCGCCCGAAGCGCTTCTTCGGTGCCGCGCGCAACGTGGAAGAAGGCGGCAGCCTGACCATCATCGCCACCGCGCTGGTCGACACTGGCTCGAAGATGGACGAGGTGATCTACGAAGAGTTCAAGGGCACCGGCAACAGCGAAGTGCACCTGAGCCGTCGCATCGCTGAAAAGCGCGTGTTCCCGGCCATCGACATCAACCGTTCGGGCACCCGCCGCGAAGACCTGCTGATCGAACCGGAACTGCTGCAGAAGATCTGGATCCTGCGCAAGCTGCTGCATCCGATGGATGAAATGGCCGCGATGGAGTTCCTGCTGGACAAGATGAAGAACACCAAGTCCAACGACGAGTTCTTCGGTTCGATGAAGCGATAAGAGAAAAGCCCCGCACTGCGGGGCTTTTTTTTGCCTTCGGGATGGCTCATCCACGCATGGCGTGGGTCTACTGCGTTCGCCGGGCATGGCCCGACGCTACCGGTAGATCCACGCCACGCGTGGATGCTCGCCCGGACGCGCCCCGCCACATCACGGGCAGGCCACCGCGCCCTCGGCGTTGGCCGTGTTGGCGGTCAGCTTGACCTGGGTGAAGGCCGCCGCGAACGGCGTGTCCGCGGTCACCACGAACGGCGCTTCCACCGCGCCCAGGGCCACGTCCTGCTTGGCGAAGCACGCCAGCGGCACGGTCACCGTCTGCTTCTGCCCGGGCGACAGCTTGCCCAGGAGGGGGGCGATGTCCACCCCGCCCTCGCAGCCACTGCCGCACTGCATGGTCACCTTCACCGGCGAGGCCGGGCGCTTCACCAGCTGCACGTCGAACTGCAGCGCACCGTTGCTGCGCGCCAGCGCGCCGAGATTGCGGCGCGAGGTGCTGCGTGCGATCAGCTGTGCCGGGGCCAGCCAGGTCACCTCCTTGGCGTCCTGCTGGGTGTTCACCTGCACGGTGCGCACCTGCACCACCGGCTTGGCGGTGGGCCAGCGCAGGGTGGCGTTGAGGTCGCTGCCAAGCGGCTGGGTTGCACCCGCGGCCGCCACATGCAGCGCGAACGGCGGCGTGTCGGCACGGTTGAAGATCGGCAGCACGGTCACTTCGCCGCAGCTGTCCGGGTCGGCTTCGTCAAGCCTGGCGACCTTGCCGCCCTTGGCGTAGCTCAGGCCATAGCCGAGCGCGAACAGCGACGGCTTCTTCGCATCGGGCTGGTCGATCGGTGCCGGGCACGGCACGCCCGGCCACGGGAAGCTGAGGCGGCCGCGGAAATCATGCACGGGCTTGCCACCCTTGCCGGCCACCAGCACGTCGGTCACGCCCTTGCCTTCGGTGCCCGGCAGCCAGGCGGCCACGAACGCGCTGGACAGATTGAGCAGGTCGTTGGTGTACATCGGGCGGCCGGACATATAGACCGTGACCACCGGCTTGCCGGTCGCAGCGGCGACGTTCAGCGCGGCCAGGTCCTGCGGGTAGGCACGGCTGTGGCTCACGGTGTCCGAGGCGAGGATGTCACCGTTGGTTTCCGCATACGGGGTCTCGCCGATCACCGCCAGCACCACGTCGAACGCCTTCGGGTCGATGCCCTGGCCATCGGCGCTGAAGCTGACCTTGTCCGCGCCGAGTTCGGCGCGCAGCGCGCCCAGCACCGAATCGGCGTTGGGGAAATCGGCGTTCTTGTTCTCGGTGCCCTGCCAGGTCAGCGACCAGCCACCGGACTGGTCACCGATGTTGTCGGCACCCTTGCCGACCACCAGCACGCGCGCGTCGCGGCGAAGCGGCAGCACCTTGTTGTCGTTCTTCAGCAGCACCAGCGATTCGCGCACTGCACGGCGCGCCAGCTCGCGGTGCTGCACAGCGGTGGCATCGCCGGCATAGCGGCTGTCGGACGGCTTGTGCTCGAACAGGCCGGCGCGCAGCTTCACCCTCAGAATGCGCGTCACCGCATCATCGATACGCGCCATCGGGATCTCACCCTTCTGCACCTGCGCGGTGGTGTTGTCGATGAACGCCTTCCAGTCGTCGGGCACCATCACCATGTCGATGCCGGCGTTGATCGCCTGCGCGCAGCTGTCGTTGCGGCAGCCGGGCACCTGTGCGATGCCGTTCCAGTCGGAGACGACGAAGCCGTCGAAGCCCATCTTGTCCTTCAGTGCGTCGGTCAGCAGCGCCTTGCTGCCATGCATCTTGCCGTAGTCGACGCCGGCGGCACGATCGTTCCAGCTGTTGAAGGAGGCCATCACCGTCTGCGCGCCTTCGGCCAGCGCGCCGTAGTAGCCCTGCGCATGCACGTTGATCATCGTCGCCTTGTCGACCAGCGCCTCGCCCTGGTCGCGGCCGCTGTCGGTGGCGCCATCGCCAAGGTAGTGCTTGGCGGTGGTGACCACGTTGCCGTCATCCTTGAAAGCACCCTGCGCGCCCTTGACGTAGGCATGGGCGAAGCTGCGGATCACCGCCGGGTCGGACGAATAGCTTTCGTAGGTGCGGCCCCAGCGCGGGTCGTGGGCCACGGCCAGGGTGGGTGCGAACACCCAGCCGATGCCGGTGGCGCGCACCGAACGCGCGGTGGCCTCGCCGATGCGCTCGATCAGCTCCGGATCACCGGCCGCGCCCAGGCCGATGTTGTGCGGGAACAGGGTGGCGCCCAGCACGTTGTTGTGGCCATGCACGGCATCGGTGCCCCAGATCACCGGCACCGGCGTCTTCGCGTCGGTGGCCAGCGAGGCGGCATGGTAGGCGTCCGCCAGCTTCAGCCAGTCCTGCACGCTGGCGTGCTTGTCCATGCCCGGCCACGAGCCGCCGCCGTTGAGCACCGAACCGATGTAGTAGCGGCGCACCTGCTCGGGCGTGATCGTCTTGATTTCGGCCTGGGTCATCTGCCCGATCTTCTGCGCCAGCGTCATCTGCGAAAGAATCTGCTGCACGCGGCTTTCGATCTGCGCGTCGGTGGTGATCACGCTGTGCACGCGCGGCCAGTCCTGCAGGCGTTCAGCGCTGGCCGGTGCGGCGCTGACGGGCGCGGCAAGGGCGGCCAGCAGGCAGCTGGCAAGAAGGGTCTGGGTGGGGCGATTCACTGGGCTCTACCTCCGTGGATGAAGTTACTGGCGCGCGTGACTGCGACCGCACGCCGGCATGGTCGCTTGCGCACCGCTCCTGACAGCGCTGTCATATAAGGCGACCCCGCTGCTGTCAATCGTTGTACGCGGGCAACGTGCCGGCCGTCCCGCAACCACGAGGCCTGGCGCATCATCGACACGCCAGCGCAGTGCGTGGGTGCTGCATCGCGACACGAAATCGGGACGTGCCAGCGCCCCTCATGTCGTGGCAACATCCGCCTGCTTCGGCAACACCGACCGGGCCAGCACGCACTACCATCGCCGCGTGCCCGCCGCCTTCCAGGAGGAACCATCGCACCATGCGCAGTCGAATCGAGGATGTCGCCGCCGTTGCAGGGGTTTCGATCAAGACCGTGTCGCGCGTGCTCAACCACGAGCCGAACGTGCGCGAGCAGACCCGCGAACGCGTGCTGGCGGCAGTGGCACGGCTGGGCTACAAGCCCAACCTGTCGGCGCGCAGCCTGGCGGGGCAGCGCTCGTATGCACTGGCCCTGGTCTACAACAATCCATCGCGCAACTACCTGATGGAGATCCAGAGCGGCATGCTGGAGGCCTGTCATGCACAGCACTACAACCTGATCCTGGGCCCGGTCGGCACCGGCCGCCGCACCCTGCCCGACCTGGCCGCGCTGTTCGAGAATTCGCGCCCGGACGGCGTGGTGCTGATCCCGCCGCTGACCGACGACGAGGTGGTGCTGTCGTACCTGGAAGAACAGGACATCCCCTTCGCCTGCATCGCGCCACGCCACCCGGAAGGCCGCATCGGCGTGCGCATGGATGAAACCACCGCCGTGGTCGAACTGATCGGCCACCTCGTCGCGCAGGGACATCGCCGCATCGGCCACATCAAGGGCCCGCGCGCGCACGGTGCCTGCCAGTGGCGCCACGCCGGTTACCGCCAGGCGCTGCGCGAGGCGGGCATCGCCTACGACCCGGAACTGGTGGTCAGCGGCCAGTTCTCGTTCGAGTCCGGCGTGGACGCCGCCAACACCCTGCTTGACCTGGATGACCCGCCGACGGCGATCTTCGCCGCCAACGACGACATGGCGGCCGCGGTGTACCGCGTGGCGGGCGAGCGTGGCCTGCGCGTGCCGCGCGACCTTTCGGTGTGCGGCTTCGACGACACGCCGATCGCCGGCCACATCTATCCGGCGCTGACCACGGTGCGCCAGCCGACCGCGCACATGGGCCGGCTGGCGACCGAGCAGCTGATCGAGCACATCCGCGCCGAGACGGCCGGGCGCATGATCACCGTCGAGCACGCGGTGCTGGATCGCGAATCGACCGCCGCACCACGCCGGCGCTGACGCTCCCTGCCGCAGCGGACCGACGCGTCCGTTGCGGTTTTCCTCGCATCCAGGCGCACGCGGGCGGCCGCCGCTTCGCCGTGCGCGATGAAGCGTCTGTGCGTGCCCAGCACCGTACACGCGTTGTCCGCGGGCGGTCGTTGCCATGTCCAGAACCTGTCCTCCCGGTCATTGATTAAAGCCATCAAGCGGACATGCACGACATCCGCTGGCTGCTCAATTTGTCCAGCGCTGTCAGTGCACAACAACTGCTGCGTCCCACCACTGCACATTGGTATCCGCGCAGTTTTGTTCTGCACCGCACAACTCATTTCCACAGATCCATTGGCAGCGCTGTCATTCCTGCAAAACCGCTGAAAATCCCGCAGACAAAGGGAATTCATCAGCATGAGCGCATTCATGGCAACGTTTACATGACGACCCACCCCCGCGCCGATCAGGTGCATTTGATGGCAGTTTGTTGACAACGCTGTCAACCGTCGCTCCAATCCGGCCACATGCAGTAACCCGCGATCGAGACAACGCCGCAACGACACCACCGAATTCCCTGGGGAGGGAGCTTCCATGAAGACGTACAAGGCAGTACCTCGCAAGACGATGCTCACTTCCGCGCTGCTCGCAGCGCTTGCTGCACCGGCCTGGGCGCAGGACGCACCTGCCGGCGAGACACCCGACCCGGCCACGCTCGATACGGTGCAGGTCACCGGCATCCGCGGCAGCCTGCAGTCGTCGATGAACCTCAAGCGCGACAGCCAGGGCGTGGTCGATGGGATCGTCGCCGAGGACATCGGCAAGTTCCCCGATACCAACCTCGCCGAATCGCTGCAGCGCATCAGCGGCGTGTCGATCGACCGCACTTCAAGCGGCGAAGGCTCGAAGGTGACCGTGCGCGGCATCGGCCCCGACTACAACTTGGTGCTGTTGAACGGCCGGCAGATGCCGGCGTCCAATCTCGGCAACGGTGGCGGTGGTTTGAGCGGCTCGCGCTCGTTCGACTTCGCCAACATCGCCTCCGAATCGATCTCGGCGGTGGAGGTTTACAAGACCACCCGCGCCGACAACCCGACCGGCGGTATTGGTGCAACGATCAACATCAGGACGATGCGCCCACTGGAGGCGGCACCGGTCATCAGCCTGGGCATGAAGGCGGTGCACGACACCTCCAACGACAATGTGCCACGCACGATGCAGGGCTCCAACGTCACCGGTGAGCTGTCGGGCATCTTCAGCCAGACCTATGCCGATGGCCGCTTCGGCATAGCCCTCAGTGGCAGCCACCAGGAGCGTGACTCGGGATTCAACCAGGCCACTGTGGCCGAAGGCTGGGCCACCCTGCGCGGCGATGACACTTCCGACTGGCGTGCCTTGCCGCAACCGGGCCAGGGGTACTCGGATCGCATCAGCAACCGGCCGGGTCCGAACGACATCTATGGCCGGCCGCAGAACACCGCCTACAACGTCAACGCGGTGCAGCGCCAGCGCACCAACGGGCAGGCCACGTTGCAGTGGAAGCCGGTAGACAACGTCACCACCACGCTGGATTACACCTACGTGGAGAACAAGGTGCAGCAGCAGCGCAGCGAACTTTCGGTGTGGTTCAACTACGGCCCAGGTGACAGCACCTGGACCAACGGCCCCGTGGCTGCGCCGATCGTCTACAGCGAAGACGTGGTCAACGGCGATGTTGCCATGGGTGGCATGAAGCTGGCCACGAAGAACAGCATGGAAGCGGTGGGTTTCAACGTGGACTGGGAGGTCAACGACGCGCTCGACCTGTCATTCGACTACCACCGTGCCAGTGCTGAATCCCAGCCGGATGGCCCCTATGGCTCCGCCGGTGTGCTGGGCGTAGCTGCCTACGTGCGCGGCAAGACCACCGTCGATTACAGCGGCGAGCTGCCCATCATCAACATCGCCCTTCCACCCGGTGGCGTGCAGGCATCGGACGCCCTGGTGACCGGTTCGGTGTTCCAGAACAGCTACAACAAGTCGGAGGTGGAGCAGTTCCAGGCAAAGGGCGTGTTCCGTTTTGCCGACTACTCGGCACTGGATTTCGGTGTGGGCCACACCCAGGTCGACAACCGCTCGGCGGCCGCCATCGAACAGCGCGACAGCTGGGGCGGCGTGGGTACACCGGCAGACTACGACGACAGCATCTGGTACGCCGATGACATGGGCAAGTACTTCAAGGCGTTCTCCGGCCACAACGATCCCCGCCTGACCGGTCAGTTCCTGGTGTTCGACTTCGACCGCCTGCGCGACCGCGCAGCCCAGGTCGCCAATGGAGTGGAGCCAGCCTGTCCCACGTGCTATCTGGCCCCGACCGAGTACTCCGAGGATATCCGCACGAAGGAGACCTCCAAGAGCGCCTATCTGCAGTACCGCACCACGTTCGATTGGAACACGCCGCTGCACATCGCCGCCGGCGTGCGCTACGAGGAGACCGAGGTTGAATCGCTGGCGCTGGTCAGGGTGCCGACCTCGATCAGCTGGAACTCGCTCAACGAATTCAACATCACCTATGCCGACGAAGGCGCATTCGTTGGCGGCAAAGGCAAGTACGACTATCTGCTGCCCAACCTCGACCTGAAGCTGGACTTCAGCGAGTCGCTGGCTCTGCGCGGCAGCTACAGCCGCAGCCTCGGTCGCCCAGGCTGGACCCAGATTGAAAGCGGCCAGCGCCTGGACAACATCGTGCGTACCCAGGGCGGCACCGGCTCGCGCGGCAATCCGGCGCTGGAGCCGTTGCTGTCAGACAACTTCGATCTGTCGCTGGAGTGGTACTACGGCGAGGCCAGCTACGCGTCGGTGGGCTTCTTCCGCAAGAACATCAAGAACTTCATCAGCAACACCATCGCACGCGAAGACGCCGGCAGCCTGCATACGCCGGTCGGTGGCGCCTACTGGAACGAGGCGCTGGCATCAGGCTGCGTGACCACGGACACGGTATGCATCCGGAACTACATCTTCACCAACCACGCTGGCGATCCGGGCGTGACCTCCACGGGCGTCAACTCGGCCGGCCAGCAGACCGGCAGTATCGTCGGCCAGCCTGGCGACCCGATTGCCGGGTTCGACATCACTCTGCCGGCCAACCAGCGCTCGGACCATCTCGACGGCTGGGAGGTGGCGGTACAGCACCTGTTCGGCCAGTCCGGTTTCGGCGTGGCGGCCAACTACACCAAGGTGAAGTCCGGGCTGACCTTCGACAATCTCAGCCTGGGTGACCAGTACCCGATGATCGGCCTGAGCGACTCGGCCAACGTGGTGGCGTTTTACGACAAGAACGCGTGGCAGATCCGTGCGGCCTACAACTGGCGCGACAAGTTCCTCAACGGCATCGGTGGCCAGGGCCCGAACCCGAACTACACCGCCGCCTATGGCCAACTGGATCTGAACATCAGCTACGCGGTGAGCGAGCAACTGACTTTGAGCCTGGAAGCGATCAACCTGACCGACGAAACCATGCGCACCTACGCACGCCACACCAACATGCTGCGCTACGCCACCCAGACCGGCCCGCGCTACATGTTCGGCGTGCGTTACAAGTTCTGACCGACTGCAGTACCGTGGGGCCGGGCATGGGCTCGGCTCCACGGGGCGGGCTCGGCCCCCCACCGCTCCGCTCCGGATGCCCGCGCATGCTTTCACCGCCCCGCCCCATCGAAGAGATCCACGGCCTGGACCCGGCGCAGCTGCACGTGCAGCTGCCCACCTGGACGACGCCGAAGGTGATCCGTGGGCTGGTGGCGCACTGGCCGCTGGTGATGGCCGCGCGCCGATCCGCCGCCGAGGCGGTGGCCCACCTGGCCCGCTTCGACCACGGGCAGATGCCGGTGACGGCGACCACCGCCGCGCCCGACACGCGGGGCCGGTTGTTCTATAACGAGGACATGAGCGGATTCAATTTCCGCCGCGAGCAGATTCCGCTGAAGGTGGTGCTGGCGACGCTGCTGAAGTACGCCAGCGATCCAGCACCGCCCACCATCTATGTGGCATCGACCACGCTGGACAGCTTCCTGCCGGGTTTCAGCCAGGCCAATCCGCTGGAGCTCGGCATGGCCGATCCGCTGGCCAGCATCTGGATCGGCAACCGCTCGCGCATCGCCGCCCACCAGGACGTGCCGGACAACCTGGCCTGCGTGGCGGCCGGCCGCCGCCGGGTCACCCTGTTCGCACCGGAGCAGATCGACAACCTGTACGTCGGGCCGCTGGATTTCACCCCGGCCGGGCAGGCGATCAGCCTGGTTGATTTCCATGCGCCGGACCTGCAGCGCTTCCCGCGCTTTGCGCAGGCGTGGGCGCAGGCCCAGGTGGCCGAGCTGGAGCCCGGCGACGCGGTGTTCATTCCCTCGCTGTGGTGGCACCACATGGAAGGCCTGGAAGCGTTCAACGTGCTGGTCAACAGCTGGTGGCGACCGGTGCCGGCCTGGATGGATTCACCGATGAACGCGCTGATGCTGGCCATCCTCGCCCTGCGCGACCTGCCGCCGGAACAGCGCGCGCACTGGCGCGCGATGCTTGACCACTATGTCTTCGACGCCGGCGCGCACACAGCCGCGCATGTACCGCCGGATGCACAGGGCGTGCTGGCACTGCTGGATGCGACCGCCGCCGAGCGCGTGCGCGATACGCTGCGGCGACGCCTGCAACGCTGACACCGGGTGACCGTACTTTCCCCGGGGCAGGCGAATGTGTCCATAATGGCGGCTTCCCCACCGTTCGTGCCCGGCTGCGCTGCCGCAGCAGTGGGCGCAGTCGCCGCATGCCACCGATCTCCAACCGCCTCAACCTGGGCAAGCTGATTCTTGGCCTGGCCCTGCTGAGTACGCTCGTTGCCCTCGGCAACACCCTGCTGGCCAGCTACCGCGTGCAGCGCGACCAGCTGGTGAGCAACACCCTGGAAGCCAACCGCGTCTACAGCAGCAAGCTGGCCGACACGACGCAGACCTTCCTGCTCTCCGCCCAGCAGCAGCTGGCCTACGCCGCCACCCGCCTCGGCGAAAGCGGCCTGGATGCCGTCCACGCCCAGGACGAAGCCAGCCGCCTGCAGCTGCAGTCCAGCAGCTTCAACTCGTCGCTGGTGGTCAATGCCAGCGGCCTGGTCATCGCCACCTCGCCGCAGACGCTGCAGCTGCAGGGCGAAGTGCTGAAGAGCTTCGGCAACAACCAGGCGCTGACACGCCGCCAGCCGCTGGTCAGTGATCCCTACCAGTCGGCGACGGGCAAGCTGCTGATCTCGCTGTCGCACCCCATCTTCGACCGCCAGGGCACCTACCTGGGCTACGTCAGCGGCACCCTGTACCTGCGCCAGCGCAGCGCGCTGCACACGCTGCTGGGCAAGCACTACTACCGCGATGGTTCCTACCTGTATGTGGTCGACCACAACGGCCGCATCATCTACCACAACAATCCGAAGGAAGTGGGCACCTACGCGCTGGACAACCCGGCGGTGAAGGCGGTGATGCGCGGCCACTCCGGCAGCCAGCAGCTGGTCAACAACCATGGCGTGGCACAGCTGTCCGGCTATGCGCCGGTGCCGGCCACCGGCTGGGGCATCATCGCCCAGCGCCCGACCGAAGCGACCCTGCAGCCGCTGTCGCGGTTGATGACCTCGGTCATCCGGAACGCGATCCCGCTGGGCCTGCTCTCGCTGCTGATCACCTGGTGGTTCGCCAGGCGCATCTCGATGCCGCTGTGGCAGCTGGCGCGCAACGTGCAGGAAGGCGAAGACACCGGCAGCGCGATCAACCATGTCACTGGCATCCGTGCGTGGTACTTCGAGGTGGCGCAGCTGAAGCAGGCGGTGCTGTACAGCTTCAACGCGCTGCAGGACCGCATCGGCACGCTCAACCGCGCCAGCCGTACGGACCCGATGACCGGGCTGCTGAACCGCCGCGGCCTGCAGAACGCGCTGGAACTGCTTCAGGCGCAGGGGCAGCCGTTTGCGATCGTGGCGCTGGACATCGACCGTTTCAAAGCCATCAACGATGGCCACGGCCATGACGTCGGCGATGCCGCCATCGTCCACATCGCCGAACAGATGCGACGCCATTCGCGCGAGACCGACGTACTGTGCCGCGCCGGTGGCGAGGAGTTCCTGGTGCTGCTGCCGGGCGTCAGCGTGGCGGCGGCGCAGCAGACCGCCGAGCGCCTGCGCCAGGCGATTGCCGGGCAGCCGTTTGCGCCGGTCGGCAGCATCACCGTGTCGCTGGGCGTGGCCCATTTCCCCACGTTCCATGCCGACGTGGAACAGGCGCTGCGGCTGGCCGACAAGGCCCTGTACCTGGCCAAGGAACAGGGCCGCAACCGCGTGGTGGTCTACCCGCACGCGGATTGATCCGTGCGCGGGCGCGCCAGGCACGGCCTGGCGCTGTGGCCGCGTCGGTCAGCCCAGCGGAGTCAGCAGGCGCGGACCGTCGTTGCGGCCGACCATGTAGACGCCGCCCTCGGGCAGCAGGTCGGAGCCGCTGGCATTCGCGTCTTCGCCGGTCTTCCACGGGGCCTGCTGGCGCGGGCCGGGGATGTAAGCCGACCAGCGGCCATACCGCTCCGACCGGGAGTCGAAGGCGTAGTTGACCGGCACCCGCACGGTCCAGAACTCGGCATCCTTGTCCTTGCCGGTGGTAGGAATGCTGAACGTCCAGCTGCGGGCAGTACTCACACTTGCCTTGGCGAACACATCGCGCAGCATCTGCATCTGGCGCTCCGGCGCCACCACGGTCAGGTTGGTGCGCTCGGCGACCACGTCGGCCACCTTGCCATCGCGCCCGACCTTGACCAGCAACGTCACCTCACCCTGGCCGCGAATCGCCGCCGCGCGTTCCGGATAGGCCGGTGCGCGCAGCTTCAGCGCTCTGACGTCGTCACTCGACGGCTTGTTCTCTTCATCGACCGGACCGAAGTTCGCATCGGCCACCCGGATCTGCATGGTGCTGCCGGTAAGGTTGTCCGCCAGCAGCCGCAGGCGGACGTCGGTTCGTGCCCGCACCGCCAAGCCATCGACCAGCACCGGCTCGAAGCGCCAGCCATTGACGGTACCCTCGACCATGCGCGCCACGTCGGCAGCCACCTTCTCAGGGTGGTCGAGCTGGAAGCCTTCGACCTGGCCTTCGCGGCCGATGTCGATGACGCCACTGAGCGTCATGCTGGCCTCGGTCTGCTTGCGCACCTCGCGCGCGCTCTGCGCATCGGCGGTGCCGATGTACGCGGCGCCGCCACCGAGGGCCAGGGTCAGGGCCAGGAAAAGGGAAGATCGCATCACACTCACTCCTTGTGTATGAGCTGCAAAGCCTACATCAGGTCGCCCTGCGATGCGTTACGGGCTGGCTGATCACGCCAGTCGATGGTCGGTGGCGTACGGCGGCGTGTCCGGGTAGTCGGTGCTCGCGAAACGGGCCTGCAGGCCCTGCCACCAGGCGGGATCGAACAGATGACGATAGTGTTCACGCACCGCCGCCAGCTCCTGCGCCGGCAGGCCCATGAACGGACCGAATCGCTCGGGAAACACATCGCGCGGGCCGACATGGAACCATGGCTCGTCGGCGAGTTCCTCTTCCGGCGTACGCGGCTGCGGCCAGGCGCGGAACACGCAGTCACTGACCAGGCACACCTCGTCATAGTCGTAGAACACGGCGCGACCATGGCGCGACACGCCGAAATTCTTCGGCAGCATGTCGCCGGGGAAGATGTTGTTGCGGGCCATGTCGGTGATCGCCTGCGCGTAGTCCAGCACCGCCGCGCGTACGCCCGGCGCGCCCTGCTCGCGCAGGTACAGGTTCAACGGGCGGAAGCGGCGCTGCACGTAGCACAGGGCAATCTCGACCTCGTCGCCCTGCACGCGCACGCTCTGCGTGCACTGCTGCAGCAGTTCGTCCAGCAGCGCCGGGGCGAAGCGCGCGCGCGGAAAGCGCAGGTGGCGGTAGGGCTGTGCATCGAGCAGGCGGCCGACGCGGTCCAGGTTGAACACCAGCGCGTACTTCTCTTCCACCTGCTGGCGCGACATCGCCTTGGGCCAGGCGAAGCGGTCGCGGATCAGCTTGAACACCAGCGGATAGCTGGGCAGAGTGAACACCGCCATGACCATGCCCGGCGTGCCCTCGGCATGCACCAGCTGTTCGTGCGGGTGTTCGTTGAAGTGGCGGAAGAAGGTGCGGTAGCGCTCCGTCTTGCCCTGCTTGGCGCGGCCGAGCACGGTGTAGATCTCGTCGATCGGCTTGCCCGGCAGCAGGCTGCGCAGGAATACCACGGCATCCCCGACGGTCGCCAGGTTGGCCTGGAAGTAGCTGCGCGAGACACCGAACAGGTGGGCGACATCGCGGCGGCGGGTCAGCACCGCATCGGCGCGCAGGCCGTGCTCGTCGTTGACCAGAGCGATGATGCAGGGCGAGAAACGGTGTTCGCCGAACACGCGGCCGACCAGATAGGCGCGGCGCTCGCGGTAGAACACGGTGTCGAGCAGCTCGATGCTGCGCACCGGCGTATCGCCCCAGTGGGCGAGGTCATCCTGCAGGCGGATGGCGATGGCTGCCGCGCAGCGCAGCTGGTGTGCGTAAGGCACGTCGAAGCGGTAATCGGCCAGCACCCGCTGCAGGGCCTCCACCGGGCGCGTGGGCGACACCGCGTAGGTGTGACGTGCCACCGGGTGGGTGATCGCATCGGAGGGTTCGATGTCGAAGGCGATGAACTCCAGCGCCGGGTCGACCCCGCGGGTGGCAAACAGGCGCCGCGCAAGGGTGTTGTAGAAGGTCTTGTACAGTTCGGCGTCGATCAGCCCCTGCAGCAGCGCGCTGTAGTGCGCGTGCACCTGCAGCCGCAGCACGCGCATGCCGATCGCATCGCCGGCCATGCGCCGCAACGCGTCCATCCGTTCGGCGATGCACATGTCGTACAGGGCGATGCGCTCGACCGCATCCTGCCGTGCAGCGGCCCAGTCGCGCTGCTCGAAGCGCAGCCGCGCCCGCGCAGTGATCGCCGCGAAGCGCGCGTGGTAGTCCTCGAAGCCATCGCGGATGGCCACGGCGATGCGCGGTGCCAGGTCGACGGCGATGTCAGGCTGGGACATGCACGGCTCGGCAGGGAGACGGGCATCCACCATACGCCGGCGTGGGGTAGCTTGTGTAGAGCCGAGCCCATGCTCGGCTGCCTTGGCGCTTCGGTAGCGTCGAGCCTGCTCTGCTGCTTCCGGCAGAAGTCGAGCAAGCTCGACTCTACGAAAGGGCGGGAGCAGAAGCAGCCGAGCATGGGCTCGGCTCTACAGAAGCCCGCCCAGGCAAAAAGAAACCCGCGCCGAAGCGCGGGTTTCAGGGTGTCACACGCAGGCGGCGATGGATCAGCCGCGCAGCTGCTCCAGGGCGGTGTTGAAGGTCGCGCTCGGGCGCATGGCCTTGCTGGCCTTGGCCACGTCCGGGCGGTAGTAGCCGCCGATGTCCACGGCCTTGCCCTGCACCGCGGCCAGCTCGTCGACGATGGTCTGCTCGTTGTCGGTCAGTGCCTTGGCCAGCGGGGCGAAGCGGGCCTTCAGTGCGGCGTCTTCATCCTGCGCGGCCAGGGCCTGGGCCCAGTACAGCGCAATGTAGAAGTGGCTGCCGCGGTTGTCGATGCCACCCAGCTTGCGCGACGGCGACTTGTCGTTGTCCAGGAACTGGCCGTTGGCTTCGTCCAGCGCCTTGGCCAGCACGCGGGCTGCGGCGTTGTCGTAGCGGTTGCCCAGGTGTTCCAGCGACGCGGCCAGAGCCAGGAATTCACCCAGCGAATCCCAACGCAGGTAGTCCTCTTCGACGAACTGCTGCACGTGCTTCGGGGCCGAACCACCGGCGCCGGTCTCGAACAGGCCGCCACCGGCCATCAGCGGCACGATCGACAGCATCTTGGCGCTGGTGCCCAGTTCCATGATCGGGAACAGATCGGTCAGGTAGTCGCGCAGCACGTTGCCGGTCACCGAGATGGTGTCCTCACCCTTGCGGATGCGGTCCAGCGAGAAGGCGGTCGCTTCCACCGGTGGCAGGATGCGGATGTCCAGGCCGTTGGTGTCGTGGTCCTTCAGGTACTGCTCGACCTTGGCGATGACCTGCGCGTCGTGGGCACGGCCGGCATCCAGCCAGAACACGGCCGGGGTGCTGCTGAGGCGGGCGCGTTCGACGGCCAGCTTGACCCAGTCCTGGATCGGCGCGTCCTTGGTCTGGCACATGCGCCAGATGTCACCGGCTTCCACCGCGTGCTCGAACACCACGGTGCCTGCGTCGTCGGTGACCTTGACCACGCCGTCGGCGGCGATCTGGAAGGTCTTGTCGTGCGAGCCGTATTCCTCGGCCTTCTGCGCCATCAGGCCGACGTTCGGCACCGAGCCCATGGTGGCCGGGTTGAACGCACCATGCGCCTTGCAGTCGTCGATGACGGCCTGGTACACGCCGGCGTAGCAGCGGTCGGGGATGACAGCCTTGGTATCCTGCAGCTTGCCTTCGGCATTCCACATCTTGCCGGAGTCGCGGATCATCGCCGGCATCGAGGCGTCGACGATGACGTCGCTCGGCACGTGCAGGTTGGTGATGCCCTTGTCCGAGTTGACCATGGCAACGCCCGGACGCTGTGCGTACTCGGCGGCCAGGTCGGCTTCGATCGCGGCGCGGGTGGCCTCCGGCAGCGATGGCAGGCGTGCGGCCAGGTCACCGATGCCGTTGTTGGCATCGAAACCGGCCTGCTTCAGCACGTCGGCGTGCTTGGCCAGCACGTCCTTGTAGAACTCATTGACGGCCACGCCGAACATGATCGGGTCGGAGACCTTCATCATGGTCGCCTTCAGGTGCAGCGAGAACAGCACGCCCTGGGCCTTGGCATCGGCGATCTGCTCACCGATGAAGGCGGCCAGTGCCTTGCGGCTCATCACCGCGGCATCGACGATCTCGCCGGCCCTGACCGCAGTCTTTTCCTTCAGCACGACGGCGCTGCCGTCCTTGCCGTGGAAGGTGATCTTCAGCGAACCGGCGTTGGCCAGGGTGGCCGACTTTTCGCTGCCGTAGAAATCACCGGCGGCCATGTGCGCGACATGCGACTTCGAATCCGACGCCCAGGTGCCCATGCGATGCGGGTGCTTGCGTGCGTAGTTCTTCACCGACAGCGGTGCACGGCGGTCGGAGTTGCCTTCGCGCAGCACCGGGTTCACCGCGCTGCCCTTGACCTTGTCATAGCGCGCCTTGTAGTCGCGCTGCTGGTCGTCGGCCGGGGTTTCCGGGTAAGCCGGCAGCGGGTAACCCTGGTCCTGCAGTTCCTTGATGGCGGCCTTCAGCTGCGGCACCGAGGCGGAGATGTTCGGCAGCTTGATGATGTTGGCGTCCGGGGTGGTCGCCAGCTGGCCCAGCTCGGCCAGGTCGTCGCTGACCTTCTGCGCGTCGCTGAGCAGTTCCGGGAACTGCGACAGAATGCGGCCGGACAGCGAGATGTCACGGGTTTCCACCACGATACCGGCGGTGGCGGTGTAGGCGTCGACGATCGGCAGCAGCGACTGGGTAGCCAGGAACGGTGCTTCGTCGGTCAGCGTGTAGAGGATCTTGGACATGGGGGACTTGGACTCTGTAGCAGTTCTCAGGGGAAGGCCGGCGCAGGCGCCGTGCCACGTGCAACCGTGTCACTTTCCCCGTCGCCGTCAGGGGCGCGCGCGATGGGGAAACCCCTGCATTGTCGCGTTTTCAGCCGCGCGGGGCAAAGCCATGCCATACGCCGCGGTACTGCACCACAGCAACGCTGTGATCCAGCCGCATGGTATCGGATGCAACCATGTCGGCCATGCGTGGATGCAGCGCGCGGCAAAGCGCACAACAAAAAAGACGCAGCCTCGCGGCTGCGTCCATCGTGAGTCCAACCGGGAGAGAGTCGGCGGGACTTACTTGACCTCGAACTCCTGCGGCGTTCCGGCCGCCTTGCCATCAACCATGACTTCGGCGCGGTACTTGCCGGCCGGCCAGCCATTGGCGTTCTTGAACGTGATGTTGGTCGTCTCGGCACCGGAGGCGTTCAGCGTGGCGTTCTGCTCACCGGCCACCTGGCCGTCCTGGAACGTCAGCTTGGCACCGACGGTGACGTTGTTCGCGGCGGCATCGGTGCGCACCGAGACGATCACATCGTCCTTCGGCGCGAACAGCGCGGCCGGGGCCACCGACTTGTCAGCGGCAGCGGTCTTGCCCACCGTGACGGTCGATACGGCAACCGAAGCGGCTTCCGCCATCGGCGGCGGCGCGCCGGTCATCGGGGCCGGTGCCGGCTCGGCCGGGGTGGTCGCGGCCGGGGCAGCGTTGTTATCGGTGGACTCTTCTTTCTTCTTGCAACCGACCAAGGCAACGCTGCCCAGCAGGGCGGCGATCAGGGCGGTCTGGAGCGGGCTGGTCTTGATCATTCGGGTGTTCCTCCCAGGGATTGTCGGACGGCCTTGGTGCGCCCGTGGGCGCGGGCCGGCTTATTTCGGCGGCAGCTTCAGGGTCTGGCCCGGGAAAATCTTGTCCGGGTCGTCGAGGACATCGCGGTTGGCCTCGAAGATCTTCTTCCAGGCATTGGCATCGCCCAGGTGCTGCTTGGCGATCTTCGACAGCGAATCGCCTTTCTGAACGGTGTACGTGCCGACGCTGACCACGTCGGCGGTGCTGTCCACCGATGACGTGACGCCGGAGAAGTCCGCCTTGGGTACCAGCTCGGCGGTGCTGTCGACGCTGGAAGTGACGCCGGAAAAATCGGCTTTCTTCTCGGTGCTCATCCACACACTCCCGTCTGCATGACTAGGTGGATGGCACGGTGACATGGAGGTTGTTAAATGGGGATGGTGCAGATGTGAAGCCGCCCGGGTGGACGGCTGAACAATCGGGGTGGCGGATGCCCGCTGCGCTCGCCGGGCATGGCCCGGTGCTACCCATGACCGCCTGCGGCGGTTACTGGCGCAGTTCGCGGAAGGTCGCGGCCGGGCCGGCGATGCCGTGGCTTGCACGCCAAGGGTTGATGTCCAGGCCGCCGCGGCGGGTGTAGCGTGCTTCCACTTCCAGCCACTGCGGCTGGCAGCGCGCGGACACCTCGCTGAAGATGCGCTCCACGCACTGCTCGTGGAACTCGGCATGCTCGCGATAGCTGACCAGATAGCGCAGCAGGCCGGCGCGGTCGATCTTCGGGCCGCGGTAGCGGACGCTGACCGTGGCCCAGTCCGGCTGGCCGGTAACCGGGCAGTTGGATTTCAGCAGGGACGAGACCAGGGTCTCCTCCACCACCTGGCCGGCATCGGCGGCGAGGTAATCCGCCTGCGGCGGGCCGTAGCAGTCGATCTCCACGTCCAGCCCATCGATCGATTCGCCCAGCGGCGACTCGACCAGCGGCGGCAGGCCGAACTGCACCTGCACCGGCGCACCCGCGCAGGCCGACAGGTCCGCCACCAGGCGCTCGCGCAGTGCCTCGGCGCTGTCGATGCGGGTGCTGTTGAGGGAGTTCAGGTACAGCTTGAACGACTTCGATTCGATCAGCCGCGGCGAGGTGCACGGCACCTGCACGGTGGCCACGGCCACCTGCGGCTTGCCGCGCGGGTCGAGCCAGCTCAGTTCGAAGGCGTGCCAGCGGTCGTGGCCGACGAACGGCAGCGCGGCGTCATCGAGGCCGATCTCAGCGCGGGCGCCGATTGTCCACTGCGACATGGACAGCGACAGCCGCGCGCACGTCGGCCTGGCCGCGCGCTTCCACGACATCGGCAAGATCGGCATCCCCGATGACGTGCTGCTG